>JBDTWT010000066.1:0-8434 GCA_040006555.1 Chloroflexota bacterium | reverse complement strand
TCGATGATCCGCTACATGGGCGGCCTCGGGCAGTCGACCGACCCCGGGGGTCCGGCCTACGATCCCGACGGGCTGCCGCTCGTGCCCGGCCTCGTCGAGGTCGTGACCGAGGAGTCTTCGGCGCCGGGCCAGCGGCACGAGGATCTCGCCGACCACGTCGGCGAGATCGCGTTGTGGGCATGGCGTGGCTTCCCGGAGGACCCCGAGGTCGACACGAGCGGCGTGGCCTGGATCCGCGCCGTGGAGTGGGTGCCCTACCAGCGTTCGACGTTCGTGACGCCGGCGTTCGCGGGCTACGTGTCGGGCCACAGCACCTTCAGTCGTGCCGCGGCCGAGGTACTCACGGCGTTCACCGGCAGCGCGTACTTCCCGGGCGGGCTGCACGAGTGGAGCGTCCCCGCGGGCGAGCTCCTCCACGAGGAGGGCCCCACGGACGAGGTGACGCTCCAGTGGGCGACCTACTACGACGCGGCCGACCAGGCCGGCATCTCGCGGATCTTCATGGGGATCCACATCTCGGCTGACGACTTCGTGGGCCGGCGGATCGGCTCGGAGTGCGGCCTGCTGGCGTGGGAGCTGGCCCTCCGCCACTTCGACGGGTCAGCCCGGAGCTGACCGCTCACCGGGGGCGCTGCCCGCGCCATCCGCCGCGCCGAAGAGCCGCTCGATCACTCGCAGGTTGGCGACCGCGTCCCGCGGGTCGAGCGGCGCCGGCTGGCCGTCGAGGACGGCGGCCGCGAAGCGCTCCGCCTGGACCGTGTAGGGGTCGGCCGCTGCGAACGTGAAGATCTCCCGGTTCGGCGCGACCGGCGGGTCGCCATCGGCGAAGAGGGTGATCTCGGTCGGCCGATCGGGCGGGATGTTGAAGGGGATGCCGACCGAGATCCGTCCCTCCGTCCCGAGGATGTGCACCTGCTGGTCGTCCTCGGCGCGCGCCGAGCACGTGAAAGATGCCACCCCGGCATCGAACTCGAGCAGGCCGCTCGTCAGCACGTCGGTCCCGGTCTCCGGGTCACGGGAGATCGCGGCCTCGATGCGCCTCGGCTCGCTCCCGAAGAGCATGCGCGACAGGTTGACGCAGTAGCAGCCGATGTCGTAGAGCGCGCCGCCGCCGACATCGGCGATGTTGCGGATGTCGGCGGGGTTGTCGTTGTAGTACGAGAACCAGCTCTGCACGGCGACGAGGCGACCGATGCGCCCGCCGTCGACCAGCTCGCGCACCGCGACCCAGGACGGGTGGAGGCGGTACATGAAGGCTTCCATGAGATGGACCCCCGCCCGCTCCGCGGCGTCGATCATGCGCTCCGCATCGTGGGCGGTCAGGGCCAGCGGCTTCTCGCAGAGGACGTGCTTGCCGGCCTCCGCGGCGGCGATCGTCCAGGCCGCGTGCAGGTGGTTCGGGAGCGGCACGTACACCGCGTCGACGTCCGGGTCGGCGAGGAGCGCCTCGTACGACCCATGTGCCGTCGGGATCGCGAGCTCCGCCGCAGCGCGACTTGCCCGGTCGCCATCGCGCGACGCGATGGCGACCACCTCGCAGCGCTCCGCCCGCTGGATCGCCGGGATGACCTTGCGCAGCCCGATCGTCGCGGTCGAAAGGACGCCCCAGCGCAGTCGCCGCATCTCAGCCCTCTTGGAGGCGTTTGTATTGACATGCATCGCCCGGATGAACGAGTCTAGGCCCACCATTCCTGCCGTGCGGCTGGCCACCACTTGCGCCCAGCGCTATTTCGGTACGGCGCCACCGGGATGTGAGCGGAGGAGCACTTAATGTCCAGTCGGAGGATTGCGGCGGCCATGGGCACCATTGCCCTGGTACTGGCCGCGTGCACGGGGGGCGGTGCGTCGCCCGGCGCGTCGGAGGCTGCCGGTTCGGCGCCTGCCGCCGCGGGCGACTGCGTCGTCGGCGTGTCATGGAACAACTACCAGGAAGAGCGTTGGGCACTGCGCGATGAGCCCGCCATCCAGGCAGCCCTCGAGGCGGCTGGCGCGGAGTACATCTCGGCCGACGCCGGCTCGTCCGAGGAGCAGCAGGCCACCGACGTGGAGAACTTGCTCTCACAGGGCGCAAACGTCCTCATCATCCTGGCCCAGAACACCGAGACGATCGGGCCATCCGTGGAGGCCGCCACCAGCCAGGGCGTGCCGGTCATCGGCTATGACCGGCTGATCGAGGATCCGGAGGCCCTGTACGTCACATTCGACAACGTCGCGGTCGGTCGGATGGAAGCTGAAGCTGTCCTGGCGATCGTGTCCGAGGGCAACTTCGTGATCATCAAGGGCAACGGATCGGACGCGAACTCCGACTTCCTCCGTGACGGCTACGTCGAGGCTGGGATCCCGCCCGTCGGCGAGAACAGCGACACGATCACGATCGTCGGCGAGACGTACACCGACAACTGGGATCCGGCGCTCGCGCAGACCGAGATGGAGCAGTTCCTCACCGAGAACAACAACGAGGTCGATGCGGTGCTGTCGGAGAACGACGGCATGGCAGGCGGCGTGGTGGCCGCCCTCGAGGCGCAGGGCCTCGCCGGCCAGATCCCGGTCTCGGGCCAGGACGGCGACCTCGCGGCCCTGAACCGGGTAGCCCTCGGAACCCAGACCGTCAGCGTCTGGAAGGATGCGCGCGAACTGGGCCGGGCCGCCGGTGAGGCGGCGGTCGCACTGTGTGCCAACCCGGACATCAGCGCGGTGCCCGGTACGAGCCAGTTCGATAGCCCGGGTGGGAACTCGATGACCTCCACCCTGCTCGAGCCGATCCCGATCACCCAGGACAACCTGGATATCGTGCTCGACGCGGGCTGGATCGACGAGGCGACCCTGTGCCAGGGCGTCGAGTCGGGCACCGTCGACGCCTGTCCGTAACGGGTAGGGCCTGACCTCCCGTTGTCCCTGACGCGCCCTGCGCCGCGGTTCACCCGCGGCGCAGGGCGCTTGACGTGCGAGGGTCGAAGAGGATGAGGATTGTCCAGGGCTGACCTGTCGACCGCGCCACGGCCGAGTCCGATCAGCGCGTGATCGACCTGGTTCGGACCGTCTTGAGGCAGGCTCGGGCGCTGCTCCGCACCGCGGAGATCGATACCCGGCTGTTCGGGATGATCACCGCCCTGGCGATCATCTGGATCGGCTTCAACGTCATCTCCGGCGGGGACTTCCTCACGCCCCGCAACCTCTGGAACCTGTCCGTCCAGAGCGCCTCGATCGGCATCATGGCGACCGGCATGGTGCTCATCATCGTGTCGCGCAATATCGACCTCTCGGTCGGGTCGCTTCTCGGCTTCCTTGGGTACACGATGGCCGTGGTCCAGGTCACCTGGATTCCCGTGACCCTCGGGCTCGGGTTCGACCAGCCCTACACCTGGATCGTCACCGTGGTCATCGGGGTCGCGCTCGGCGCCATCGCCGGCGCGCTCCAGGGCTTCGTCATCTCCTTCGGTGGAGTTCCATCCTTCATCGTCACGCTCGGCGGCCTGCTCGTCTGGCGCGGCCTGATCTTCAGCTATGCCCAGGGGCAGACGATGGCGCCGCTCGACACCACGTACCGCCTGCTGGGAGGCGGACCGACCGGGTCCCTCGGCGAATGGCCCAGCTGGATCGTCGGGATCGTCGCGTGCGTCGCGATCGTGGTCAGCCTCTTCGCCTCGCGACGCCGTCGGCGCCGTTACGGATTCCAGCTGCGCCCGATGTGGGCCGAGATCGCGATCGGGGCGATCCTGTGTGCAGCTGTCCTCGGCGCTGTATGGGTGACCAACAGCTACCCATGGCCGACGGCGCTGGCGGCGCAGTACGCCGAGCAGAACGGCATCACTCCGCCGCCCGGCGGCCTGGTGATCCCGACCGGCATCGCGATCCCCGTCATCATCATGATCGGCGTGACGATCGTCATGAGCTACCTCGCCACGCGTCGCCGCTTCGGCCGGAACGTCTTTGCGATGGGCGGCAATCCCGAGGCGGCCAGGCTCGCGGGCATCAACACCCGCCGCACGATCATCTACAGCTTCGGCCTGATGGGCATCCTGTGCGCCATCAGCGCAGCGGTCCAGACGGCGCGGCTCAACGCGGCCGTCACCGGGCTCGGCGTCCAGAACGAGCTCGACGTGATCTCGGCGGCGGTCATCGGCGGCACCTCGTTCGCCGGCGGCATCGGCACCATTCCCGGCGCGGTGCTCGGAGCCGTGGTCATGCAGTCGCTCCGCTCCGGCATGCTGCTCCTGCGGGTCGACTCGCCGACCCAGGACATCGTCGTCGGGATGGTGCTGGTCGTCGCCGTCGGCCTCGATGCGCTGCTGCGGCGCAGGACCGCTTGACACGTGGAGGCTCGACGATGACCGCGACCGACCCACCGACCGCTGCCACGGCGGCCGAACCCCGCATCCCGCTGGTCGAGATGCACGACATCAGGGTCTCCTTCGGTGGCGTCCATGCGGTCGACGGCGTTCAGATCGACCTCCACCCAGGTGAGGTCGTGGGGATCGTCGGCGGCAACGGGGCCGGGAAGTCCACCCTCATGAAGGTGCTGTCCGGCGCGCAGCCGGCCGACTCCGGCGAGATCAGGATCGAGGGGCGGCCGGCATCGATCAACGACCCCGCGGAGGCCAAGGCCTACGGGATCGAGTGCATCTACCAGACGCTGGCGCTGGCCGACAACCTGGACACGCCGGCCAACGTCTTCCTCGGCCGTGAGCTCGTGAACTTCGTCGGATCCCTGAACGACGCCGCCATGGAGTCCGCGACACGGAACGTCATGAAGCGGCTCAACCCGCGTTTCCTCAACTTCAAGACGCCGGTGGTGTCGCTCTCGGGAGGGCAGCGCCAGTCGGTCGCCATCGGCCGGGCCGTCCACTTCAACGCGCGCATCCTGATCATGGACGAGCCCACCGCCGCGCTGGGGCCGGCGGAGACCGCGCAGGTCCGCGACCTCGTCAAGCAGCTCAAGGACGAGGGGCTGGGGATCTTCCTGATCAGCCACGACATCCACGATGTCTTCGATCTCTCGGATCGAATCAGCGTCATGTACCACGGCCGCATCGTTGACACGGTCGACAAGGGCAACGTCACCACCGACGACGTCCTGGCCATGATCATCCTCGGCAAGAAGCCCGAGGAGGCATCGAGCGAGGAGCTTGCCGAGCTCCAGATCTCATCCCCGGGGTAGAGCGGACATCCGCGGGAAGAGCGGCGCCAGAGCCGGATACAGCTCGCGGTAGACCGCATGGGCCTCCGCATAGGCCGATGCGTCCGGGCCGGGTGCCGCAGCTGGCGTCGCGCTGACCAGCGCGTCCGCGGCGCGGTCCACGTCCGCGTACCACCCGGCGCCGACCGCCGCGAGCACCCCCGCCCCGTACGCGGCGCCCTCGGCGGTGTCGACCGCGGCGATCGCCGCGCCGAGCACGTCGGCCAGGATCTGCCGCCACAGCCCGCTCGCCGTTCCGCCCCCCGAGGCGCGGATCTGGGTCGGAACGGGCATGCCGGCCGCGAGCATCAGGTCGAGCCCATCGCGCAGACCGAACGCCACGCCCTCGAGCACCGCACGAGCCATGTGGCGGCGGTCGTGACCCAGGGTCAGGCCCACGAAGGCGCCGCGCGCCAGCGGATCCGGGTACGGGCTGCGCTCGCCGCTGAGGTACGGCAGGAAGTAGAGGCCGTCGCTGCCTGCGGGCGCGGTGCCGGCCGACGCCACGAGGTCCGCGAACTCTTCTCCTGGTGCCAGGGCGTCGCGGAACCAGCGCAGGCTGCCCGCCGCGGAGAGCATCACCGACATCATGTGCCAGCGCTCGGGCACCGCATGGCAGAAGGCATGCACCCGCCCGCGCGGCTCGTACAGGGGGCGATCCGTCGCGCCGAAGACGACCCCGGACGTCCCGAGCGACAGGGCCATCGTGCCGGGCCGCACCGCCCCGACGCCCACGGCGTTGGCCGACTGGTCGCCCCCGCCGGCGACCACCGGCGTGCCGGCGCGCAGCCCCGTGGCCGCCGCGGCATCGGCGCTGACCACGCCGGTGACCTCTGGGCCCTCTGACGTCGGCGGCAGCCAGTCGGGATCGACCTCGAGCGCGGCCACGATCTCCGGCGACCAGCTGCGAGCGGCGAGGTCGAACAGGAGCGTGCCGGCGGCATCGGCCTTGTCCATGGCGTAGTCGCCGGTGAGCCGAAGCCGGACGTAGTCCTTCGGCAGGAGCACGTGGGCGACACGTCCCCAGATCTCGGGCTCGTGGTTGTGCACCCACACCAGCTTCGGGGCCGTGAAGCCGGTGAGGGCGTCGTTGCCGGTGACCTCGATCAGCCGCTCGGCGCCGACGAGCCGGCGGATGGTCTCGCATTCGGCGCCGGTGCGCTGGTCGTTCCAGAGGATGGCCGGACGGAGGACCTCCCCGGCCGCGTCGAGCAGGACGAGGCCATGCATCTGCCCGGTGAGCCCGATGGCGGCGACCTCATCGCCGGTGACGCCCGTGGCGGCCAGGACCGACCCGATGGCCTCCCGGGCGCCGTCCCACCACTGGCGTGGCTGCTGCTCGCTCCAGAGTGGGTGGGGCGTGCTGACGTCGTACTCGGAGGCGCCGATCCCGCGAACCACGCCGGACTCGTCGATGAGGATCGCCTTGGTCGCCGTCGTCGATACGTCGAGGCCCAGGACGTGACCCATGGGTCAGCGTTCGGGCCGGTCCGCGGCCCAGATCTCCTGGTTCACGAGATTCTCGAGCAGCTCCTGCCGGCCCGACACCGGACTGGGGTCGACGTCGCCGGCCGCGACCCGCCCCTCGAGCCCCTCGAGCGATGCGCCCCCCGACAGGATCGACGTCCCGAGGTCGGAGGCCCAGCCCGCGTAGCGGGCGTCGCGCCGTTCCTGGAGCGTCCGCCGCTCGATCATGTGCGCGGCGACCAGCAGCGCCCGGGCCAGCGTGTCCATCCCGCCGATGTGGGCGTGGAACAGGTCGGCGCGATCCATGCTCTGGCGTCGCAGCTTCGTGTCGAAGTTGAAGCCCCCGGTCGAGAACCCCCCGGCGAGGAGGATCTCGTGCAGCGCCAGGGCGAGCTCCTCGACCGAGTTCGGGAACTGGTCGGTGTCCCAGCCGTTCTGGTAGTCCCCCCGGTTGACGTCGACGCTGCCGAAGATGCCCAGGGCGATGGCCGTGGCCACCTCGTGATGGAAGCTGTGCCCGGCCAGGGTGGCGTGGTTGGCCTCGATGTTCACGCCGTACTCGCCCTCGAGGCCGTGACGGACAAGGAAGCCGTGGACCGTCGCGGAGTCGTAGTCGTACTGGTGCTTGGTCGGCTCCTGGGGCTTGGGCTCGATGAGCAGCGCGCCCTTGAAGCCGATCTTGTGCTTGTGCTCGGCAACGAGGGTCAGGAACCGGGCAAGCTGCGCCGTCTCGCGGGCGACGTCGGTGTTGAGCAGCGTCTCGTATCCCTCGCGGCCGCCCCACAGCACGTAGTTCGCCCCGCCGAGGCGCCGGGTCGCCTCGAGCATCACCTTCACCTGTGCCGCCGCGTAGGCGAACACCTCGGGGTCGGGATTCGTTGCTGCCCCGGCCGCGTAGCGGGGGTGGCTGAACAGGTTGGCGGTGCCCCACAGCAGCTTCGCGCCGGTGCGCGCCATGTGCTGCTCGATCTGCTCGAGCATCGCGTCGAGGTTCGAGCTCGACTCGGCGAAGGTGCGGCCCTCGGGCGCCACGTCGCGATCGTGGAAGCAGAAGAACGGCGCGCCAAGCTTCTCGATGAACTCGAATGCCGCATCGAGCCTGGCGCGTGCGGCGGCCAGCGGGTCGTCGGAGGACTGAAGCCAGGGCCGGTCGAACGTGCCGGCGCCGAAGACGTCTGAGCCGCTCCAGTTGAACGAGTGCCACAGGCAGACCGCGATCCGCAGGTGATCTTCCATTCGGGTCCCGAGGACGACCCGGTCCGGCTCGTACACCTTGAACGCCAGTGGCTCGCTCGACGCCAGCCCGCCGAACCCGATCCGATCCGGCACTCCTGAGAAGAAGCCAGCCACGCGCATCCTCCTCGCGCCCGAGGCGCGCTCCTCACCCGCGACGGTATCAAATGCGCCCGCCGACCCGAGCGGTGCCCAGTGTGCCGTCGTCGCGCGACGAACGATACGCGTTGCCGGCCGCCTGGACGCGCGGCCCGGCGCTCGGGCGCCGTGAGGGTCCGATATTTCGAACGCTGCGCGCCGCGGCGCCCCGGGTGGCGCGAACCAGCCGAAATATCGATCGGTGCGGCGCAGGGCGCGCGCCCTGCGCGGCGCTGGTGCGGCGCGGGGGCCGGTATATCGATCGCGTCGCGCCCGAGAGCCCCGTTGCGCGCGAACCGGCCGATATTTCAGCGGCGCCCACACACGTGGACGGGGGGCGCGCGAATCGGGACCACGCCACAGCACCGCCGGCGCCACCCTATGGGAGTGGGACTTCTCGACGGCCTGCTCGGCCTCCTC
>JBDTWT010000065.1:0-8531 GCA_040006555.1 Chloroflexota bacterium | reverse complement strand
CTCGTCGCGGCGCGCTGGTTGTTCCGTAATGATCTGAAGGCGGATCCGGCTCTCCGCGAAGGGCTGCTGCAGCTCGATGAGCGGCAGATGATCACCAACCCGCGCCTCCTGCGCTCATCACTCATCGTCTTGGGCGGGACGCTCGTCGGGTTTCTGCTCCACGGGCCGCTGCACCTCGAGCCGGCCACTGTCGCCCTGACCGGCGCGGTGGTGCTGATGGTCGTGGCGCGGCAGTCGCCTGACGAGGTCCTGCGGGAGGTCGAGTGGCCGACCCTCTTCTTCTTCATCGGCCTGTTCATGCTCGTGGCGGGAGTGATCGAGATCGGCCTCATTCAGGCCGTCGCCGACGCGATCGTGGCGCTGACGGGGAACGCGCTGGGCCCGACCTCGATCCTGCTGCTGTGGATGTCGGCCGCCCTGTCGGGCCTGATCGACAATATTCCGTACACGGCCACCATGATCCCGGTCGTGGAGCAGCTGGCCGGCGGACACGAGAGCGACGCGCTGTGGTGGGCCCTGGCGATCGGCGCGGACCTCGGGGGAAACGCGACCATCATCGGCGCCAGCGCCAACGTGATCCTGGCCGGGATGGCCGAGCGCGAGGGTCACCCGATCCGCTTCGGCCAGTTCCTCCGCTACGGGCTGCCTGTGACGCTCGGTTCCATGCTGGTCGCGACCGTCTACGTCTGGCTCCGCTACCTGCTGTAGGACGTCCGTGGAGCACATGGCGGAGATCCTGTTCCAGCTGTTCTGGGTCCTGCTCGCCGCAAAGGTCGGCGACGAGATCTTCAAGCGGATCGGCCAGCCACCGGTGATCGGCGAAATCCTCGGTGGCGTCGCGGTCGGGCCAGCGGTGCTCGGGCTCTACGAGGTGAACGCCGAGACGACCCTGTTTGCCGAGATCGGCGTCGTGCTGCTGCTCTTTCAGGTGGGCGTCGAGACGCGCCTCCACGATCTGCTGCGGGTTGGCGGCACGGCCGGCGCGGTCGGTGCGCTCGGCGTCGCGCTGCCGTTCGCGGGTGGATTCGGGCTGGGCCTGGTCCTCGGTTACCCGCTCCAGGTGAGCGTCTTTCTCGCCGCCGCGCTGGTCGCGACGTCGGTGGGCATCACCTCGGGAGTCCTCGGCTCGCTCGGGGCGCTGCGCACGACCTCCGGCAGGGTCATCCTCGGCGCCGCCGTCATCGACGACGTGCTCGCCATGCTCATCCTCGCCGTTGCCACCGGGCTCGCGGCAGGAGGCGTCGACCTCGAACGCATCGCGACGTTGATCGGCCTCGCCCTCGCCTTCATCGCGATCGTGGTCGTGGGCGGCACGCGCATCCTTCGGCGCCGACGCTCGGTGCTGACCGATCCGCAGTTCGCCCGCACGCCGTTCCTGCCCGGCATGATCATCATGCTCGGGCTCGCCTCCCTGGCGGCGAGCATCGGCCTGGCCGCCATCATCGGCGCGTTCCTCGCGGGCATGGTGGTCGGCGAGTCGAGCGAGAAGCACGCGCTCGAGGAAGAGGTGGCGCCGGTCGCTGCCTTCTTCACCCCGTTCTTCTTCGGCGCCATCGGCGCCCAGGTCGACCTCGCCGGCCTGGCTGACTGGGGCGCCGTCGTCCTGCTCCTGGGCGTCACGACGCTCGCCGTGGTCACGAAGTTCGGCGGCGCGCTGCTCGGCGCCATGCGCCTCGGATGGAACCGCGCCATGCTCATCGGAGCTGGGATGGTGCCGCGCGGCGAGGTCGGGATCGTCGTCGCCGGCCTGGGCCTCCAGGTCGGCGCGATCGAAGGACCGATCTACAGCGTCGTGGTCGGTATGGCGATCCTCACCACGCTCATCGTGCCGCCGTTCCTGCCGGCTCTCGTCCGCCGCGCCGAGGGCGCCGCGATCGCAGAGCTCGAGGCGACCGGCCGCCACCCGTGACGAGGCCCCTCGCGCTGAGAGGCCTCGTGTTCGCAATCGATCCTGAAGCGTCTTGAGCTGACGGCGCCCGATCCGCTCGATTGATCGAGACGATTTCACCGGAGTTGGATCCGAAGATGCACGAGCCGCCCGCGGGCGCGCACCTCACGTTCATGGGTGCTCGATAGATCGCGAGCTGGCGTGTCAAGAACGAAGCCCCTCGCGGTGGAGGGGCCTCGTCGTCGCGGAATGCCGATGGGCCTACTCGCCGCCCGGCGTGACCTCGACCGTGCCCTTGGTGAAGCCGTCGCCGGTGGTCTCCTCCTCGATTCCGTCCAGCGCAGCCCCGGCGAGATCGGTCCGGTAGGCGTCGTCCGGCGGCTCCTCCGTGATGATCCCTGACCCCAGGCTGATGTCGACCGTCTGCTGCCAGTGCGCGGGGTCCATGACGCCGATGCCATTCTGCGACGGCCAGATCAGCGGGTTGATCTCGTTCATCATCCAGGTCTGGTGACCGGTGCCGAGCGTGGAGCCGGCATTGACGGTGAACTCGATGCACTCCTCGGGATTGTCCCGGCAGTGGATCCAGCCGCGGAAGCTGGCGCGCAGGAAGCGCGTGGCGATGTCTTCGTTGCCGTCCTCGGCGAGCCAGCTGGCGCGCGCGAAGATGGCGTCCTGGAGCATGGCCGTCCCGACGTCGTTGTAGTCGATGACGTTCATGTCCTCGGGCTGGTAGAGCTCGCCGGTGTCGGGGTTCTCGGCCTCGAGGACCTGGGCGTACTCGTTGTAGATCATCGCCTCGGCAACGTCGATCTCACGCTCCAGGAAGAGGAGCATGTCGAACGGCTGGATGACCTTCTCGTAACCGACGCCCTCCTCAAGCCCCACGGCGCGCGCCGCGGCGGTGACCTCGAACTCGTTTCCGAAGTCCCACACACCCACGCGCTTGTCCGCGAAGTCGGCCGGCCCCGTGATGCCCGTGTCAGCCCACGCCACCGACAGCGTGCCGGAGCGCTGGAAGATCTGGGCGATGTTCACGAGGTCGGAGCCGGCCTCGCGGGCCTCGAGCACCTTCGGGACCCAGCTGATCGTGAACTCCGGGCCGTCGGGCGATGACCCGACCTGCTGCGGCACGACGTCCGGACCACCGTCGAGAATCGTGACGTCGAGGCCCTCGTCCTCGTAGAAGCCGAGCTCCGCCGCCGCGAAGTAGCCGGCGAACTGGGCCTGTGGCGCCCACTGAAGCTGGAGCTCAACCGCTGCGGCCTCCGCCGGTGCGCTCGCGGCCGCGCTCTCTTCCGCCGGTGCGCTCGCGGCCGCGCTCTCTTCCGCCGGTGCGCTGCCCGTGCCTGCCGGCGTACCGCAGGCCGCAAGCAGGAGCACGAATGCGCTCGTCAACGTCAACCAGATCCGGGATCGGTTCATCCGCGTGGGCTCCTCAAGTGCTCGGGTGCATGGCAATGGCCGGGGGGCGCGTGACGGCCCTGAATGGCTCGGCAGATTCTAGGGACCGGCCGCCAGTATCGCCAGTGGTTTATCCACACCGCGTCACGGCGACGGCGCCAGGCGCTGGATCGTGTCGCTCACGGTGAGGAGCGGCTGCGGCCCGCCGAGGATGACGTAGGCCACGCCGTCGACGACCGCGGCACCGTGACCGTGGACCGCCGCGGCCAGCGAGGGAAGGGTCGCGACGGATCCGTCCGAGCCGACGCATCCGACGGCATCCAGGGCTCGATCCGGCTGCTCGCCGCCCGTCAGGCAGGCCCCGAACTCGTCGAGGTAGAAGGCCGCCGCTCCCCCGCGCGCGGTCGGAAGCTCGCCGATCCGCGTCACAACGTTCCCCTCGACCAGGTCCACCGCGCCGCTGTTCGAGTCGAGCGAGCCGGCCCGCCCACCAAGCAGCCAGACGCGCCCCCCGCCGTCGCTCGTGGCGGAGAGGTGCTCGCGCGGGGCGCGCATGGCGCCGAGCTGGACCCACTCACCGTCGGTCAGCGCCAGCACGTCGGAGACGATTCCCAGGCCGACGCCGCCCGCGTAGACGATCCGGCCGCCGTCCCAGGCCGCACCACCGGCCGCTCGCGGCTGCGGCAGCGCCACCCCCTCCTCCCAGCCGTCACCTGCGTCGTTCAGCACCAGGACCGTCGTCCGCGGCGCGTCAAACGTGTTGCCTGCGTAGCCGCCGATGACGTAGAGCTCGTCACCGGTGGAGACGGCCGCCGCGTGGTGGATAGGCGCGGCGAGGGCGGGGCCCTCGGCCCACTCGCCGCTCGCGGGATCGAAGCGCCACGCCTCGTCACTGGCGGAGCCATCGGCGTTGAGGCCGCCGACGAGCCAGATCTCGCCGCCGTGCGCGACCGTGGCCATCTCGATGCGCTCGAACGGTGCCGGCTCCTGGAACTCCCACGCCATGGCCGGGGCAGCACTGGCCGATGCCTCCGCAGGCGAGGCGCCAGCGGGATCGGTCGGCACCGCTTCGGACGATGCTGGCGCCGGTGCGGCACATCCGGCGACGACGAAGGCAAGGGCGCCAAGGCGAACGAGCGGGCCCATCGTTCTTGGTAGCGCGTTCCCCGCCCGGGGGTTCAGCCGGGCTCCGCGCCGCGCACCGAGGAGTGCCACGGGATGAGCACGCGCTCGAGCGCCGCGATGAGGAGGTACAGAGCGATGCCGGTCACGGCCGCGAGCAGGATCGCGGCCCAGGTGACGTCGAAGCGCAGCGCCGAGGCGGACTGAACGACGACGCGACCGATGACCGTGGAAGAGCCGCCGAAGTACTCGCCCACGATGGCGCCGATGAGGCTCAGCGTCGTCGCCACCTTGAGGGCGGTCAGGAAGAACGGCAGCGCGTTGGGAATCCGCACCTTGCGAACCACGGTCCAGTCGCTGGCCGCGTACGACCGCATGAGCTCGATAGCCGATGGATCGACCTGGGTGAGCCCGCGCGTCACGTTGATCATCACGGGGAAGAAGACGAGGAGTGCCGCGATCATCATCTTGGAGAGTGGGTCGGTCACTCCGAACCACGCGTTGAAGATAGGGGCGATGGCGATGATCGGAATCGCGTTGGCGGCGATCGCGAACGGCAGGACCGCGTCCCGCGCGCTGGCCCACCGCGACACGGCGAAGGCGATCACCAGGCCCGCGATCGTGCCGATGACGAGGCCACCGGCCGCCTCGTACAGCGTGGTGACGGCCGACTGGAACAGTGGCCAGCGGCCGGCTCCCCAGTTCTCGACGAGCGCGGTCACGATCGCCGACGGCGCCGGCAGGATGAAGGCGCGCACCTCGTAGAGGCGGACGAGGAGCTCCCATGCGCCGATGGCCGCGACGAAGACGACGATCGCTGGCGCGTACTCCGTGACGACCTGGCCGGTTCGCGCAAAGCGGCGCGGCCGATGCGGAAGCGGAACGCCGACCGCGGGCGCGGCGGTCGTCATCCGATGCCTCCCTCCGCCGCGATCCGCTCCTCCGACGTGACGGCGACGCCGTCGGGCACCAGGCCGCCACCCGCGCGTAGTGCCTCGCGGACCTCGGTGATGACGCGGAAGTAGAGCGGGTCCTCGCGGGTCTCCTCGTTGCGCGGCCGCGGGAGGGGAACGTCGACGACGTGGGTGATGCGTCCGGGGCGGGCGCTCATCACCGCCACCCGCGTGGAGAGGAAGACCGCCTCCGGGATGGAGTGCGTCACGAACACGATGGTGGTCCCGGTCTGCTGCCAGATGCGCAGGACCTCGGAGTTCATCCGTTCGCGGGTCATCTCGTCCAGCGCCCCGAACGGCTCGTCCATGAGCAGGATCGCGGGCTCGAGCGCCAGAGCCCTGGCGATGGCCACGCGCTGCTGCATGCCACCCGACAGCTGGTACGGATGGTGGCCGCGGAAGTCGCCGAGCTCCACGAGCTCGAGCATCCGCCGCGCGCGGTCGTCGCGGTCGGCCCTGCTCATGCCCAGCAGCTCGAGCGGCAGCTTCACGTTCTCCTCCACCGAGCGCCACTCGAAGAGGACCGGTGCCTGGAACACCATCCCGTACTCGCGGCCGAGGCGTGCCTGCGGCGCGGGCTTGCCGTTCACCTCGACGCTCCCGGAGCTCGGGCGGGTCAGGTCGCCGATGAGCCGCAGCAGCGTGCTCTTGCCGCAGCCCGAGGGGCCGATGAGGCTCACGAACTCGCCGCGGGCGATCTCGAGGTCGATCCCTTCCAGCGCCGTGGTGGTTCCGCGGCGAGACGACGCGAACTCCTTGCTCACCCCGCGGATTCGCACGACCGGGGCACCGGGGGCCGGCGGCGTCATCGGCTCATTCGCGCTCATCAGGCGGCCTCCGGGATTCGCCCGCGCGTCCTGAGGCTGAGCACCTCGGCGAGTCGGATCAGGGTGAAGAAGGCGATACCGAGCAGCGCCGAGGCGAAGATGGCCGCCCACAGCTTCTCGGGCCCGGAGATGTACTGCGTGTTGAAGTTCACGATCGCGCGGCCCAGCCCCTCGCGGATCTGCCCTGGCCCTTCGCCAACGATCGCGCCGACGATGCTGGCCGTCGCGCTGATCTTCAGGGCGGTGAACAGGTAGGGGAGCGACGCGGGGATGCGGAGCTTCCAGAACACGCTCCAGCGGCCGGCGGCGTAGGAGCGCATCAGCTCCAGCGCCCGCGGGTCAGGGGCGCGAAGGCCGCGGAGCATCGCGATTGTCACCGGGAAGAAGGTGAGGTACGTGGCGATGATCACCACGCTCAGGACGTCAGGACCGAACGCGAAGACGATCATCGGCGCGAGGGCCACGATCGGGATCGTCTGGCTGGCGATCACGTACGGCACGAAGGCGCGCTCGAGCAGCCGAGAGTGCACGAATGCGGCGGCCAGGCCGGTGCCGATGATCGTGCCGAGCACGAACCCGAGGGCCGCCTCCCGCCACGTGTAGAGCGCCGCTCCCACCAGGAACTGCGCGAGCGACGAGTCGGATCCACGCTGCACCGGCGCCGAGAGCGCCCCGACGATGTCCCACAGGTGCGGCAGCAGCCGGTCCGAGGCGAACCAGATCTCGATGGGCGGCTGCCAGATCCAGCCCTCGCCACGCCACGGGTCCCCGCCGATGAACTTCGCGCCTTCCCAGAGGATGAAGATCAGGAGGGTGAACGCGAGGAAGGTCCAGACGCGCCGAGCCCAGCCGTGCTCAGGCGACGGCTGCATCGGTGATCTCGAGCGCGCGATCGATGATCGCGAACCCTTCGGCCAGCTCCTCCTCGCTGATCGTCAGCGGTGGGTTGGTGAAGAAGTAGTTCCAGCGCACCAACGTGTACAGGCCGTCCTCGCGGAAGCGCCGGCCGAGGGCGGCCATCTCGTCGGAGGTCCCGTTGAACGGCGCCATCGGCTCCATCGTCTCGCGGTTGCGCACGAGCTCCACCAGGCCGAACAGGCCGATGCTCCGCACGGCGCCGATGCTCGGGTGCTTCGCCGCCAGCTCGGCGTGGTGGCGCTTCAGCACCTCGCCCATCTGCGCCGCCCGCTCGATGAGCCCCTCCTCCTCATAGACTGCGATGGTCGCGAGCGCCGTGGCGCACGCCAAGGGGTGGGAGTTGTAGGTGAGGCCGCCGTAGAAGACCTTGTCGGCGAAGTGCTCGGCGTACTTGTGCCGCATGCCGAGCGCGCCGAGCTGCACGTAGGCGCTCGTCAGCCCCTTGGCCATGGTGATGAGGTCGGGCACCACGTCCCAGTGGTCGACCGCGAACCACTTCCCGGTGCGGCCGAAGCCCGCCATCACTTCGTCCGCGATCATCAGGATCCCGTATCGGTCGCAGATCTCTCGGACGCCCTGGAGATACCCGTCGGGCGGGATGAGGATGCCGTTCGTCCCGACCACGGTCTCCAGGATGAAGGCGGCGATGGTGCTCGGACCCTCGAGCTGGATGGTCTCCTCGAGGTGCGCCAGCGCCTCGTCGGCCGTGTCCCAGCCGCGCTGGATGCCGTGATACGGGTCCGTGACGCGAATGACGCCGCTGATGCCCGGCTCGGAGGCCCATCGGCGTGGGTCGCCGGTCAGGCTGATCGCGCCGTACGTCCCGCCGTGGTAGCTGCGGTAGCGGGCCAGGATCTTGTGCCGGCCGGTGACGAAGCGCGCCATCTTGATCGCGTTCTCGTTCGCCTCGGCCCCGCCGTTGGTGAAGAAGAAGGTGTCGATGTCGCCGGGCGTGATCTCGGCGAGCTTCGCCCCGAGCCGCGCGCGAGGCTCCGTGGCCATGAAGGGGTTGGCGTACGCCAGCGTCTCCGCCTGCTCCTTGATGGCCGCGATCACCTTCGGATGCCCATGGCCGATGTTCGTGCACATCAGTTGGGAGTTGAAGTCCAGGAAGCGCTTTCCCTCCGGCGTCCAGAAGTACACGCCCTTGGCGCCGGCCACCGGGATCGGGTCGACCTTCGACTGCGCGGACCACTCGAACAGGGTGTGGCGCTTCGTGAGGGCGACGATTTCGTCCCCGGTCATGGCGCCGTGCTGGGTGGTGATCGCCATCGGTGCTCAAACCTCGCTGGGCGCGCCGGGGTGCGCATCGGCCACGAATGAAGGCGGATTACACCACACGCCGGGATACAGGCTCGGGCATCACGCCTGGGCGGCGAGCGCGATCGCCGCGAGTGTCCTCATCCAGGCCGACGGGCC
>JBDTWT010000064.1:0-8544 GCA_040006555.1 Chloroflexota bacterium | reverse complement strand
GCGTCACATGCCGGACAGCGATAGACCTTGCGCCCCGGGGCGTCCCCGTCGCGCGGCCAGATGAACTGGTCGGCGACGACCGGCCGGCGACACCCCGCGCAGCGCGTCGCGTACAGCTCCTCCACGTGCTGCCGCAGCGGCACGTCGACGCGGCGCGATCCGGCGAGCTGCGCGAACGCCGCGTCGAGCACGGCGGGCGGGGGCGCGGTGAGGAGCGCGAGGCCGGCGAGCTGTGCGAGCGGGCTCGGATCGGCCACCACGACCCGCATGCCGTGGGCAATCGCACGGCGCGCGGTGGACCCGGTGCCGGCCCATGGGTCGAGGATCGTGTCCCCCGCCGTCGCGAACGCCGCGAGCTCCGCGTCGAGGACGTTGTCGGCCGGTGAGGGGAAGTAGCGCTCGAGGAGCGCCAGGCCGGGGAGGCGTCGCGGCAGGACGACGTGGTCGAGTCCCGTCCGCTGTGCCTCGCTCATCCGGCTATGGCTCTTCTACCAGCTCCTCTTCGAGCTCAGGTTCGCCGGAGTACTCCGGAAGGGTGGTGTCGAGCTCCTCGACCTCCTCCGCGTCCTCGTCGGCCTCTACCTCCTCGTCGTCGTCATCGTAGCGAAGTGCGGAGCCCTTCATGTACGGTCTGACGCCAGCGGCGCTCCCCCCGAGCGTGGGGAAGGAGACCTTTCCGAAGTTCGCGGGGTGGGTGAACACCTCGCGGATGATCATTGTCACCTCTCCGCCCGCCTCGTGGACGGTGGTGACGGCGGCCTCGTAGCGGTTACCGGCGGCGATCAGCTTGAGGAGGCGCGCCGCGATGCGGGGCTCCACCGTGCCCATGGGTACGCTGTCGTGGCTGGTCGCGACGAGCGCGTCGCCATCGACGACCAGCTCGAGCGCGTCGCCCGGCGAGAGCGGCGCGAGGGCTCGAGGGGCTGCGAGGTTGATGAGGCGCGCGCGGCCGGTCTTCCCCATCTCCTCGATGAACACGGTGGACGGCGCCTTCTCGGACGGCGCCTTTCCGCCGTCCCGCCCGGGTCCCGAGGCGGCGGTCACCATGCGCAGCCGCTCGACGTTCCGCTGGGCGATGCGATTCGTGCCGTCCCGCTCGAGTGCCCGCTCGTAGGCGGCCAGCGCCTCATTTGTGCGGCCGAGCTCGGCCAGGGCCTTGCCGAGCCGATTGAACGCGTCGACGTCCGGGCCGAGCTCCACGAGCTCACGGTTCGTCTCGACCGCCTCCTCCCATTCGCCGCGCGTCGCCTGCGCGATGGCCGTCTCGGCCAGCTGGCGTCGGAGTCGCGTGGTCGCGTCGCTGTCACCAAGCGCCATGGCGGTGCGAGCCTAGTTGCGGGAGGGAGGACACCGGGGGCGAACCGGCGGCGACCCTTGTATCACCGGCCACCGGGGGTGTCAACGCGAGCGACCGAGCCGCTCAGACGCGGGACAGCCAGAGCCCGATGACGAGACCGAGGGCGGTCAGCGCCCCGAATTCGGCGGCCACGCTGCGCCCCGACGCCTCGCCGCGCAGCGCGTCCACGGCGCCGCCCCACGTGTAGAACGCAAGGGCGATGAGTGCCGCGATGACGGTCGGCGGCAGGACCAGCAGCACGGCGGCCGCGCCGACCTGGGTCACGACGAGCAGCTGGAGGAGTGCCTGACCGAGCCCCTCGGCGCCCATCGTCCCTCGGGCCTCCGCGGCGCGCAGCGCGAGCGGCAGGCTGAGGCCGGCGACCACGATGAGCGGCGTCGGCCACGTCTGCGAGCCGAAGAGGGCCAAGACCCCGGCCGCGCCCGCGAAGACCATCGCCGTGAGGAGCAGGTCGCCGATCGTGCGGCCGCCCGTCCCGCGCTCGACGCGCAGCTCGAGGTAGGTCACCGACCACAGCAGCACGGCGACGATCGGCACAAGGAGCAGGCTCAGCCCGCCCGGGATGAGCTTTCCGAACAGGGTCACCACGATCCCGGCCACGGCCGGCATCGCGTAGCGCGCCAGCCCGAGGTCCGAGCGGGCGGGGCCAAGGATGCGGACGGCGCCCACGCCGCCGAGCGCGAGCTGGCCCGCGACGGCGGCCGCGAGCCAGACCGGCGAGGCGAACCAGCCTGCCGCCGCGACGATCGCCTGCAGGACGGCGAGGCCCATCACGGCGGGGCGGTCGATCTGGCGCAGGACCGCCAGGCGCCGACGGCCCCCGACGAGGCGGCTGATCATCGGACGAGCTCCAGGAGCCCGTCCGCCGTCCGCGTCGCGAGCAGCTGGTCGGCCGCGAGCCACGCGCGTCGCGCGATGTCGACAGCGTAGCGCTGCTGATCGAGCTCCTCCGTGCGATGCGCGTCCGAGGCGAGGGTCAGCCGAGCCCCGGCACGACCGGCAGCACGCGCGAGCGAGTCGTCGAGGTCGAGGCGCGGGCTGCCGTTGATCTCGAGCGCCGTCCGAGAGCGCGCGGCGGCGTCGAAGATCACGGGCCAGTCGAGCGGGAGCGGGTCGCGGCGGTTCACGATCCGCCCCGACGGATGCGCGAGCACGTCGACGTGCGGGTGTTCGACGGCGGCGAGCGCACGCCGCGTGAGCTGCTCGGGAGACTGCGCCCGCCCGGTGTGAATGCTCGCGATCACCACGTCGAAGCGCGCGAGCAGGTCGTCGGGGTAGTCGAGGGTCGCATCGGCTCGTATCTCGAGCTCGGTGCCGTGGAGGATGCGGAAGGGGGCGAGCTCCGCGTTCAACCGGCCGATCTCGGCACGCTGTGCCTCCACGCGGTCCGGCGTCAGCCCGCGTGTGATGCCGAGCGAGGGAGAGTGGTCGGTGAGCACGATGTACTCGTGGCCGGACGCGCGCGCGGCGCGCGCCATCGAATCGATCGAGTCGACGCCATCGGTCCAGTCGGAGTGGACGTGCGTGTCCCCGCGCACGTCATCCTGCGTGACCAGCACCGGGAGCGTGCCGGCGAGCGCGGCCTCGATCTCGCCGTCGGCCTCCCGGATCTCCGGCGGGATCCACGGCATGCCGAGGCGCTCGTACACCTCGTGCTCCTCCGCCGCCAACAGCAGCTCCCCCGTCTCCACGACCTTAAAGCCCTTCTCCGACAGCGACCACCCGCGATCGAGCGCCATGCCGCGCAGCGCGATGTTGTGGTCGCGGCTGCCGGTGAAGTGCACCGCGTGCGTGCCCCACGCCGAGATGGGGCAGACCATGAGGTCGACCCGGGGACCGTCGCGCAGGACGATGCTCGACTTGTCGGTCCCGGCGGTCAGGATGCGCTCCACCTCGCGCATGCCGTCGAGCGCCGCGATGACGGACGCCGCGTCGTCCACGGCGGCCAGCAGGTCGAGGTCGCCGATGGTCGGTAGCCGCCGGCGGAGGGAGCCCGCGCGCTCGATGCGGCGCACGCCGGGAACCTGCGCCAGGCGCTCCATGAGACCGCCGACGAGCTCGTCCGCCTCGTGGATCAGCAGGCGCGTGCTCACCCGATCGAGCCGCTCCATCGCCTCGAGCACGTTCCGCTCGGTCCGCTCCGAGAGACCCTTCACGTGGCGCAGCCGGCCGTCCTCGGCGGCCGCCCGCAGGGCATCGAGCGAGTCGATTCCGAGCTCCGTGTGGAGGAGCCGAACGGTGCGAGGCCCGACGCCCGGGACGCGCAGGATGTCGAGGAGCCCCTGCGGGACCTGCGCGCGGAGCCGCTCGTGGTACTCGAGACGGGCGGTCTGCGCGAGCTCGGCGAGCTTCGCCGTGAGCGCCGGACCGGCGCCTGGGAGCTTCGGCGGCTCGCCGCGCGCGAAGAGGGCCGCCACGTCGTCGGGGTAGCGGGCGATCGCATCGGCCACCCTCCGGTAGGCGACCGCCTTGTAGACGACCTCGCCCAGGATCTCGAGCATGTCACCGATCTCGTTGAAGATCCGCGCCAGCTCGGCGTTGCTGATCACCGCGTCGCTGGAGCGCGACACGCTTCGCGGTCGAGGCATCGGGCCATTCTAGGACCGCGGGGCATCGGCCCCAGGGACTAGAATGACGCCGCCCCGTGCGTGACGGGCGGTGGCGCCCAGCACCCTCTCCAGCCTGAGGTCCGCCGATGAAGGCCCTTCCTCGCCTCCTGCGGCAGCGCGAGCCCTCCGTTCCCGACCTCGTCGCCGACGAGCTCGGTGAGCCGCGCCCGGAGACCATCGAGGCGCACGGCCTTCGCTGGATCAACATCGACGAGCCTCGCCTCGCCGACCGCGTGTGGCTCGCCGAGACCTTCGGCTTCCACGAGCTCGACCTCGAGGACGTCGCCAGCCACAACCAGCGGCCGAAGGTCGATGAGTACGAGGACTACCTCTTCATCGTCATGCAGTTCCCCCGCTACGACAAGGAGCAGGGACGCCTCCACGCCGCGGAGCTCGACGTGTTCCTGGGCCCGGACTACGTGATCACGCTGCCGAACGACGAGATCCTGCCGCTCCCGGCGATGTTCGAGCGGCTCATGACGCGCGAGGACGTCCGCACGCAGCTCATGAGCAAGGGCTCGGGGTTCCTCCTGTACCAGATCCTCGACCGATGCGTCGATGCCGGCTTCCCGATGCTCAGCCAGCTCGGCCGCAAGCTTCGCCGCCTGGAGGACGACATCTTCGAAGGCGGCCGCTCGTTCGAGATCGTGCGCGACATCAGCAACGTGAAGCAGGAGATCATCAACTTCCGCTCGGTCATCCGTCCGCAGCGGGCCGTCTTCCGCTCACTCGAGCGCGCCAAGCAGCGCTACCTGACCGATGACCTCGATATCTACTTCGACGACCTGACCGATGCGTCGGAGCGCATCTGGGACGTGCTCGAGAACTTCAAGGAGATCGCGGAGGGGGTCGAGTCCTCGAACGAGTCGGTGATCAGCCATCGCGTCAACGACGCGCTCCGCGTCCTGACCGCGTTCAGCGTCATCCTGCTGCCCCAGACGCTCATCGCGAGCGTCTTCGGCATGAACGTGCTCTTCCCGGGGGAGGGGACGCGGGAGGCGTTCTGGTGGCTCCTCGTCGGCATGCTGGCCCTCACCATCGGCCTCATCCTGTTCTTCCGCCGCCGCGGCTGGCTCTGATCGGGTGAGGCGCTAGGCGCCGATCGGGTGCCAGACCGTCTTGATCTCGACGAAGTCGCCGATG
Organism: Chloroflexota bacterium; assembly: GCA_040006555.1. GTDB lineage: Bacteria > Chloroflexota > Limnocylindria > QHBO01 > QHBO01 > JACDBZ01. The sequence continues at coordinate 3,435 of JBDTWT010000064.1, read as the reverse complement.
AGGTACGGAGACTGCGCCCGCTCGGAGAGCCAGTCGTAGCGATCGAGCCCGGAGCGCGGCGGGCGCACGAAGCGCTTCACGTTCTCGACCGACACCTCCTCCAGCGCGCGGGACTCGCCCGGCTCCGCCCCGAAGGCGTCGAGGGCGTTCACGTCCATGTGCGCGGCCAGGTGACCGATCAGCTCGCGCCGCAGGCCGGTGATGAGGTTCACCACGCCGCCGGGGACGTCGGAGGTCGCCAGCACCTCTGAGAGGGTGACAGCCGGCAGCGGCCGTGACTCCGACGCGATGACTACCGCGGCGTTGCCACTCACCACCACGGGCGCGAGCCGGCTCACGAGGCCAAGAAGGCTCGAGGCCTCCGGCGCGATGATCCCGACGACCCCGGTCGGCTCCGGGACGCTGAAGTTGAAGTAGCTCCCCGCGACCGGGTTCACCGTGCCGACCATCTGCGGGAACTTGTCCGCCCACCCCGCGTACCAGACCCACCGGTCGATCGCGGCGTCCACCAGGCGGGCGGAACGGGCGCGCCCGGTGCCCTCGGCGGCGCTCACCTCGGAGACGAACTGGTCCCGACGCCCCTCCATGAGCTCTGCGATGCGGTAGAGGATCTGGCTGCGGTTGTACGCGGTCTTCGACGCCCACTCGGCCTGCACGCCGCGGGCGGCCCGCACCGCGTCGCGGATGTCCTTGCGCGTCCCGCGCGACGCGTTGGCAACGAAGCGGCCGCGTGCGTCGAGGATCTCGTAGGCGCGGCCGGACTCGGTGCGCGGAAACGCACCGCCGATGTAGAGCTTGTACGTCTTACGGACCTCGATCCGCTCCGTGCGGCCCTTCGCGCCGTTCGTCGTCGCGAGCGGCTGCTGCTTCGGGGGAGAGAGCACCGATGCGCGCGGGGCGCGCCGTGCCGCGACGGTGGGACGCCGGCTCGCCATCAGCGGGTGTGAGCGCCGTCGCCGGACACGTCGAGGTACGCGGCCAGGCCGTGGATGCCGCCCTCGCGGCCGTACCCGGACTCCTTGTAGCCGCCGAAGGGCGACGTCGGGTCGAAGCGGTTGAAGGTGTTCGCCCACACCACGCCCGCCTTCATCCCGGCAATCATCTTGAAGATCCGGCTGCCCTTCTCGGTCCAGACGCCCGCGGAGAGCCCGTACGGCGTGTTGTTCGCCTTCTCGATCGCCTCCTCGGGCGTCCGGAAGGTGAGCACCGAGAGGACCGGCCCGAAGATCTCCTCCTGCGCGATGCGGTGCGACTGGCTGACGCCGGTGAAGAGCGTCGGACGGAAGAAGAACCCACGCTCGGGGAGCTCGCAGTCCGGCTGGAAGATCTCGGCCCCCTCGTCGATGCCGCTCTGCACGAGCTCCTGCACCTTCGCGAGCTGCCCGGCGGAGTTGATCGCGCCGACGTCGGTGTTCTTGTCGAGCGGATCGCCGACGCGCAGCGTGCCGAGCCGAGCCTTCAGCTTGTCGATGAGCGCCTCGTGCACCGACTCCTGCACGAACAGGCGCGACCCGGCGCAGCACACCTCGCCCTGGTTGAAGTAGATGCCGTTGATGATGCCCTCGATGGCCTGGTCGAGCGGGGCGTCGTCGAAGACGATGTTCGCCGCCTTCCCGCCGAGCTCGAGCGTGAGCTTCTTGTCGGTCCCCGCCACCGCGCGCGCGATCATCTTCCCGACCGCGGTCGATCCGGTGAAGGCGACCTTGCGGACGTCCGGATGCCGAACGAGCTCCATGCCGATCTCGCCGGGTCCGGTGATAATGTTCACGACCCCCGGCGGGAGGTCCGCCTGCAGGACGACGTCGGCGAACAGGTACGCGGTGAGCGGCGTCGTCGAGGCGGGCTTGAGGACGACCGTGTTGCCGGCGGCCAGCGCGGGCGCGATCTTCCACGCGAGCATGAGGAGCGGGAAGTTCCACGGGATGATCTGCGCGGCGACGCCCAGCGAGCGCGGCTCGCGGTTCGGGAACGCGTAGTCGAGCTTGTCCGCCCAGCCCGCGTAGTAGAAGAAGTGCGCCGCGGCGAGCGGCACGTCGACGTCGCGCGACTCCTTGATCGGCTTGCCCGAGTTCAGGGTCTCGACAACCGCGAACTCGCGGCTGCGCTCCTGGAGGATGCGGGCGATCCGGTACAGGTACTTCGCACGCTCCCGGCCGGAGAGCTTCGACCAGCTGGACCGATGCGCCTCACGAGCCGCGGTCACCGCACGGTTCACGTCCGCCCTCGAGGCATGTGCGACCTTCGCGAGCGGCTCCTCGGTGGCGGGGTTGATGACCGTGAAGGTCTTTCGCGGCTTCGACGGCGCGAACCGGTTGCCGATGAAGAGGCCGTATTCGGGCTCGATCCGGATGTGATCGGTCGCCTCGGGCGCCGGAGCGTACTCCCACGGGGCGCCGCCCGCGGCGAGCCCCCATGACGCTGTTGCCGGCCGCGTCTCGGGCTTCCTGGTGAGTGTCATCTCGGTCGATTATCGCATCGGCGGTAGGATCAAACCCATGAGCGGGCTGCGCGAGCACACCGAGCGGTGGACGGTCCGCACGTACGAAGTCGACGAGAACGGCCATGTGAACAACGCCGTGTACGTGCAATGGGCCGAGGAGGTCACGGCGCGCCACGCGGAGGCGACGGGCTTCGGGCGCGAATGGAGCATCGAGCGCGGCGGAGCGTGGCTCGTGCGCCGGCACGAGATCACGTACCACCGTCCGGCGCGTCGTGGCGACGAGGTCGAGCTCACCGTGCGGGTGCTGAGCGTCGGCGGCGTGCGCGGCCGACGGCAGACGACGATCCGCCGCGTGGCCGACGGAACGATGATCGCCGAGGTGGCGAGCGAGTGGGTCTGGGTGCGAATCAGCGACGGGCGGCCGGCCGCCGTGCCGAGCGAGATCGTCGACGCGTATGCGGCCGAGGCAACGAGCTCCGCCTAGCTGCCCGCGACGACCCGTCCGAAGAGCTGCACGGACTCGGCCCAGCGCACGCCGTTCGCCTCCTCGAGCTGCTGGCCGCTCGGGTCGAGGCCCTCGACCACGAGACGCGCACCCCCGCACTGGGGTGGGAACGACTCAGCGATCGCCTCGCACAGCCGAACGCCGCCCTCCTCGTCAACGAAGAGCGTCCCGTTCACCAGCACGGCCTGACCGCCGAGGAAGGCGAGTGCGTCCGTCACACTGATCCCGGGACCGTCCGCGGCCGCGCCGTCCTGGATGATCAGCACGGCGTCGGGGGGCGTCCCGGTCCCCGGGTCCGACGGCGGGTCGTCGTCAGCGATGGGCTCGTCGGCGCCCGTCGACGCGCACGCGGACAGGAGGATGGCGGCAAGCAGCGTCGCGATCAGGTGGCGCATGTGTGGATGATCTCCTCGGTGTGGTTGTGCGACAGGACGCGCCATCATCCGCGCGGGTTCCGGTCCGGCGTGACGGGAAGGGACCCCTCGAGGGC
>JBDTWT010000063.1:0-8687 GCA_040006555.1 Chloroflexota bacterium | reverse complement strand
ACGGCGGGCTCATGTCCGGGGCGCTCTGGGGCCCGGTGCTCCCGATCTTCACCGGGGTCGTCGTCGCGTATCTGTTCCTGCCGATCGTGGTGATGGCCGCCTTTGGGTTCAACGACAACGTCGGCCGCTTCAACTTCACGTGGCAGGGTTTTACGCTCGAGCACTACGCCAACATCTTCAGCAGCCAGCCGCGGATGAACAACGCGCTGCTCAACAGCCTCATCGTCGCCGTCGTCTCGACGCTCGTCGCGACCCTGCTGGGAACGCTGATCGGCCTCGCGCTCACCCGCTACGAGTTCCGCGGCCGGGGCCCCTTGAACCTGCTCATCTTCCTGCCGATCGCGACGCCGGAGATCGTGCTGGGCGCGTCGCTGCTCTCGCTCTTCGTCTCCGCCGGGGTCGCGCGCGGGATCGTTACCATCACCATCGCGCACATCATGTTCAACATCAGCTTCGTGATCGTCACCGTGCGCGCTCGGATCGCGGGCTTCAACCGTGCCCTCGAGGAGGCCGCCATGGACCTGGGTGCCGACGAGTGGACCACCTTCCGCAAGGTGACGCTCCCGCTCATCTTCCCGGGCATCCTGGCGGCCGCGCTGCTCGCCTTCGCGCTCTCGATCGATGACTTCGTGATCACCCAGTTCACCGCGGGCCAGACCGTCACCTTCCCGCTGTGGGTCTACGGCGCCTCGCGCGTCGGCGTGCCACCGGAGGTGAACGTGATGGGAACCATCATCTTCGGCCTGGGGATCCTCGGGATCATCGCGTGGAGCCTCCTCCAGCGGCGCGAGCAGGCATCCCTGGCGGCGCGGACATGACCTCCACCGAGCCCGCCGCCGTCGCCGACGAGCAGGCGCTCCTCGAGCTGCGCGGTGGCGTGGCGCCGGTCTGGGCGCGGTACACCGATCTCGTCGTGGCGCGGGCCTCCGGATCGTGGCTCGAGACGGTGGATGGCGAGCGCTACCTCGACTACACGAGCGGGATCGGGGTCACGAACACCGGGCACGCGCATCCACGCGTGGTGGCCGCGATCGCCGAGCAGGCCGCGCGGGGCATCCACCTGCAGCAGAACATCGTCTACCACGAGGCGGGCCTCCACCTCCACGACCGGCTGCCCCGCCGCTTCCCGAATGCACGCGACGGCGAGGCCTACGGACTCTTCCTCTCCAACTCCGGCGCCGAAGCGGTGGAAGCGGCGGTCAAGCTCGCGAAGTACGCCACGCGGCGCCCCGCGGTCGTCGCCTTCCGCGGCGGATTCCACGGTCGCACCCACGCCGCCATGGCGCTCACGAGCTCCGGCGTGAAGGTCCGCGGCCACTACGAGCCACTGCCGGGGAGCGTCCATCACGTGCCGTTCCCGTACGCGCTCCGCAACCCGACGGGTCGCACGGACGCCGACGCGCTCCGCTTCACGCTCGACGCGATCGACGAGCTGTTCGCGACGATGGTCTACCCCGAGGACGTGGCCGCCTTCGTGGTGGAGCCGATCCTCGGCGAGGGCGGGTACGTGCCGGCGCCGGACGGCTTCCTGCCGGCGCTGCGCGAGGTGGCCGACCGCCACGGGATCCTGCTCGCCGTCGACGAGATCCAGACCGGCTTCGGGCGCACCGGGCGCTTCTTCGCGACGGACTGGACAACCGCGAGGCCGGACATCGTGATCATGGCCAAGGGCATTGCCTCGGGGCTTCCGCTCTCGGGGATCCTCGCGAGCCGCGAGCTGCTGGACACGTTCGGACCGGGCGCCCACGGGGGAACGTACGGTGGCAACGCGGTCGCCTGCGCCGCGGCGCTTGCGACGCTCGACGTCATCGACGATGAGGGGCTGGTGGAGAACGCGCGGCGCCAGGGCGAGCGGCTGCTGGCCGGCCTGCGCCGCGTGGCGGCCGATAACCATTCGGTCGCCGAGGTCCGGGGTCGCGGGCTGATGGTCGGCATCGAGTTCGCGGAGCGCGAGAGCCTGAAGCCGATGCCGGACAGGGCCAAGGCGCTGCTCGCCGCGGCGCTTGAGCGCCGCCTCCTCCTGCTGAGCTGCGGGACCTACGCCCAGGTGGTGCGGATCATCCCGCCGCTGAACACGACCGACGAGGAGATCGACCTCGCGATCGGCATCATCGGCGAGTCCCTCGCCGCGATCTAGGTTGGTCGCGCCTACGCGGTCAGCTCGACCGCGAACTCCCGGAAGGTGCTGACGTATCGGTCGATCTCGTCCTCGGTGTGCTGCACCGACAGCGTCCACTGGTCGTCCGGCCCAGGCGGCAGCAGGATCCCGCGGTTGGCGAGGTAGAAGAACGAGGCCTCCCACAGGTCTCCGTCGAGGCCGATGAAGTCGCGATAGTTCGTCACCCGCTCGGGCGTGAACATCACGCAGCCCTTCGGCCCCGCGTTGATCGCGTAGCCGAGGAGCCCGTAGTCGTCGACGACCGCCTGGCAGCCCGCGGTCAGCCGATCCGCCAGCGCGTGCAGCCCCGGGTAGACGTCGCGGGTCAGGATCTTCGTCAGCACCGCGACCCCGGCGGCCATCGACAGCGGATTGCCATTGAAGGTCCCCAGGTGCGCGACACGCGTGGCACCGCCGGGGATCGTGGTCTGCTCGACGCCGGTGCCGGAGCCCGTCGCATCCGGCAGCGACTCGATCACGCTCATCACCTCACCGCGGCCGGCGAACGCGCCGATCGGCACACCGCCACCGATGCTCTTGGCGAGGCAGAAGAGGTCGGGCTGGATGCCGAAGTGCTCGGTCGCGCCGCCGTAGGCGAGGACCACGCCGGTCTTCACCTCGTCGAAGATGAGGACCGCGCCATGGGCCGACGCCAGGTCGCGCACGCGCTCGAGGTAGCCGGGCAGCGGCGGGACGACGCCGATGTTGAACTGGACCGGCTCGATGAGGATCGCCGCGATCTCGCCGCGATGGCGATCGAGGATGCGTTCGAGGGCTTCGGGATTGTTGTAGGGAGCGACCACCGTCTCCTCCAGGCGGCTGCGCGGCAGGCCGGCGGAGGCGGGCACGGGATTCGGGGCATCGGCCGGGCCCATCAGCTCGCGCGGTGGCTGGATGCTGATGAGCACGTCGTCGTGGTGGCCGTGGTAGCCACCCTCGAACTTGACGACCTTCTCCCGACCGGTGAAACCGCGGGCGACGCGGATGGCGTCCATGGTCGCCTCGGTGCCCGAGTTCGAGAAGCGCACGAGATCGGCCCCGAAGCGGAGCTTGATCTCCTCGGCGAGGACGATGCCGTCCTCCACCGGGAAGGTGTAGCAGGTGCCGTTCGCCACTCGATACGCGAGCGTCTCGGCGAGGATCGGATGCGAATGGCCCGCGGCCAGCACGCCGAAGGCCATGTCGAAGTCGACGTACTCGTTGCCGTCCGCGTCGTTGATGCGCGAGCCGCGCGCATCGGTCATGAACAGCGGGTAGGGGGCGTAGGACTGGAAGGAGCTGGCCACACCCAGGGGCATGGCCAGCCTGGCCCGCTCGTGCAGCGCGGCACTCCTCGGGGTGCGTGCACGGTAGGCGGCCTCCTCGCGGTCCCGGATCTCGGCCACGCGCCGGCGGTCGACGCCTGCGGAAACGGTCTTCATGTCACTCTCCGTGCTGTCCGACTTCAGGTCGGCCGATGCTCGCCGGGATTCATCTCGGTCATGGCGTGATGTATACCGTACCGGTCCAGCAGGGCCAGGTACGGGTCCGGGTCGAACGCCTCGGGGGTGCGCACGCCGGCGCCCGACCATGCGCCCGACGCGAGAAGCTCCATGGCGATCACCGGGTTGAAGCCGGTCTGCCACGCGACGGCCCCCAGCCCCGAGCTGCGCCATATCTCCTCCGCGTCGGTCGTCTGGTAGAGGAAGACCTCGCGTGGCCTTCCATCCTTCTCACCGATGACCCACGTGCCGACCATCGCGCGGCCCACCATTCGGTCGCCGAGCTTCGCCGGGTCGGGAGTGATCGCCGCGAGGACATCTCGCGGCGCGACCTCGACGCCCTTGACGCGCACGGCGTCCACGCGATCCATGCCGAGCGCGTGGATCGTGCGCAGCTTCTCGATGAAGTCGCTTCCCAGGGCGTACTTGAACGTCACGCGGTTGACGGCAATGCCGCGCGGGACAAGGAGCACCTCCTCGTGCTCGACGTTCACGCACTCCATCGGGCCGATGCCGTCGGGGAAGGGGAAGTGCTCGCTCCCGCTGAACGGCTCGGTCGTGTGCCAGTCACCGGCCTCCCAGATGATCGGCGGGTTGAGGCACTCCTCGATCGTCGTCCAGATGGAGAAGACCGGGGCGAATGCGAATCCGGGAATCTGGAGATCACCGCCGTCGCGGACGTGGACCTCGTCGATCCGGTCGAAGAGGTGCTTGGCGGCGTGGGCGGCGAAGACGTCGGTCAGGCCGGGATCCATCCCCATCCCCACGAGCGCGAGCCTGCCGGCCTCCTCCCAGTCGGCCGACTGCGCGAACTGCTCGTCGCCGAGCTTGACCCCCGGGCGCCGATGCGGTTCCTCGGCGTTGGGCCGTGAGAGGCTCATCGCCATGTCCATGTAGTCGACGCCGGCCGCGCGCGCGGCCTCGAAGATCGGCATGACGAAGGACGGATCCACCGCGTTCATCACGAAGTCGACGCGTTCGGCTGTCGCAAGCTCGCGGATCGCGTCGCGGTTGCCGGCGTCGATGGAGGCCGGCACGAACCGTTCGGGCTGGCCGAGGGCGTCCGCGACTCCTCGCGCCCGGTCCTCGCTGTAGTCGGCGAGCACCATCCGCTCGCACCAGTCCCGCTCCGCGCTCAGTCGCGCGATCGCCTCACCGACCGTCCCGACGCCGATGAGGAGCACCCGCATCGGACGCGTCAGGAGAGCTTGGCCATGACGTGCTTGATGACGGTGTAGTCCTCGATCGAGTAGCCGCTCATGTCCTTGCCATAGCCCGACTGCCCGAAGCCGCCGTGCGGCATCTCCGACGCGATGGTGAGGTGATCGTTGATCCAGACGGTCCCGTAGCGCAGGCGCCGCGCCGAGTTGAGGGCGCGCGCGACGTCGCGCGTCCAGACCGACGCGGAGAGGCCGTAGGGGACGGCGTTCGCCCACCGGATCGCTTCGTCGTCGTCGCTGAAGTGCTGGACCGTGACCACGGGCCCGAAGACCTCGCGCTGCACGATCTCCGAGTCCTGCGCCACGTCGGTCACGACCGTTGGCCGATAGAAGAACCCGCTCCCCTCGGGGGCCTTGCCGCCGGTCGCGACCTTGCCGCCGTCCTGCTCCGCACGCTCGACGAAGCCCGCGACCCGATCGCGCTGCGACCCGCTCACGAGCGGGCCCATCTCCAGCTCGGGGTCGTCCGCCGGCTTGCCGAAGGTGATCGACTCGACGGCGGGGACGAGCTCGGCGAGGAGGTCGTCGTAGACCGCCTTCTTCACGAGGACTCGGCACGCGGCGGTGCAGTCCTGTCCGGAGTTGAAGTAACCGGCCTCCTTGACCTTGGCCGCCACGGCCGCGAGGTCGGCGTCGTCGAACACGATCACCGGTGCCTTGCCGCCGAGCTCCAGGTGCACGCGCTTCACGGTGCCGGCGGCCAGACGCGCGATCTCCTTCCCGGTCGCCGTGTCACCCGTGATGGAGATCATGTCGACCAGGGGATGGGTCGCGAGGCGCTCACCGACGATCGCGCCGGGGCCGGTGAGCACGTTGAGAACGCCCTTGGGAAAGATGTCGGCGGCGAGCTCGGCGAGGCGAATGGCGGAGAGCGGCGTGATGGACGACGGCTTCAGGACCACGGTGTTGCCGGCCGCCAGCGCCGGACCGATCTTCCAGATCGCCATCATCAGCGGGTAGTTCCACGGGGCGACCTGCGCCACGACGCCAACCGGCTCGCGGCGGATCATGCTCGTGTAGCCCTTCGCGTACTCCCCGGCCGCCCGGCCCTCGACCACGCGGCAGGCCCCGGCGAAGAACCGCAGGTTGTCGACCGTGAACTCGACATCGAAGTCGGCAACGCCCTTCGGCTTGCCGACATTCTGCGACTCGATGCGCGAGAGCTCCGCGGCGTCCGCCTCTACGGCGTTCGCGAGCTTGTGGAGCATCCCGGAGCGCTCCGCGGGCGTCGTCTCGGACCATTCGACGAACGCGGCCGCGGCGGCCTCGACCGCCCGGTCGGCATCCGCGACGGTCCCGCGCGGGACCTCCCCGATCACCTGCTCGGTAGCGGGGTCGATGACCTGGGTCGTCTCGCCGTCGGCGGACTCGACCCACTCACCGTTGATGAACATCCGGGTGCGCGTCGCCGAAAGCGTCATGCCGACAACCTTTCATCAGCTCGGAGGGTGCCAGAGGGTGGGGCCGCCGCCATCCTAGACGCAAGCGAACTTCGCTTCCAGCACGAGGCCGGTCGGCGGCTGACGGCACGCCTCGGCTCGCTGCCCCTGATCGCCGGCGCATTCATTGGCGGCATGGTGTCGGAGCGGTGGGCCATCGGCTAGAATTCGGCCTCGCGCTCGGGCCGAAGTAGCTCAGGGGTAGAGCATCGGTTTCGTAAACCGACGGTCGTGGGTTCGAATCCCACCTTCGGCTCCATTCGCCGCTCAGCGCGCGACCAGGTCCGGCGTGATCTCCTCGAGCGAGCGGCAACCGGCCAGGGCCATCGAGCGCGACAGCTCCTCGCGCAGGATCTCGAGCACGCGGCGCACGCCGTCCGAGCCGTCGACCGCCAGGCCCCACAGGATCGGCCGCCCGACGGCGACGAGATCGGCCCCCAACGCCAGCGCCTTGAGAACGTCGATGCCCCGGCGTACCCCGCCATCGGCGACGAGCAACGCCCTGTCTCCGACGGCGTCCGCGATCTCCGGAAGCGCCTCCGCGGACGTGATCGCGGTGTCGAGCTGGCGGCCGCCGTGGTTGCTGACCCAGACGCCGTCGCACCCGGCGTCCACTGCCCGCAGGGCGTCATCGGCTCGGAGGATGCCCTTGGCGAGCAATGGGATGGGGCAGATGGATCGGACGTAGGCGAGCTCGTCCCAGTCCATCGTCGGCAGGAGGACCAGCCCGGACTCACCGGTCGGCTCGCTCGGCGGCAGGTGGGCGCCGAGGATCACCTCGAACCGGTTGCGGATGTCGCGCTCGCGGTTGCCCGGCACCGGCAGGTCGACGGTGATGGCGATCGCCCCGTAGCCGGCCGCCACCGCTCGGTCGATCAGCTCGCGGCAGGCGCCGCGATCCTCCGGCGCGTAGAGCTGGAACCAGCGCGGGGCGCCTGGCGCGGCGTTCGCCACCTCCTCCATGGGTAGCGAGGAGATGGTCGATAGCGTCATGAGCGCACCGGCCGATGCGGCCCCGCGCGCGGTCGCGCGCTCGGCCTCGGGGTGCGCGAGCTGGTGGGCGGCGGTCGGCGCCAGGATGATCGGGAAGGGAAGCTCGCGGCCGAAGGCGGAGACGGACAGGTCGCGGGCCTTCACGTCGACGAGGACGCGCGGGCGGAGTCGCAGCAAGTCCCATGACTCGCGGTTGTCGCGCAACGTGCGCTCGTCGCCGGCGCCGCCGGCGTAGTAGTCCCAGGCGCCGGGCTCAACGCGCTCGCGGGCGAGCTCCTCGAAGTCGGCGAGCGTGATCGGCCATTGCCCCTCGTTCATGCGGGGGCGATGCTACGACTCGGAGGAGTCCTCGCCGCGGTCGCCGTCGCTCGGGGCAGCCGCTCCGGCCTCGCCCTCGCCCTCGGCGCCCGCCTCGCCCTCGGCGGCCTCGCCCTCGGCGCCCTCCTCGCCCTCGACCGCGGCAACCGTCTCCGGCTCCTCCTCCTGGCGCGGCGGTGCGACGGTGGCGACAAGCGCGTCCGCATCGGTCAGGACATGGACGAGGTCGCGGTTCAGGTTGAGGTCACGCACGTGGATGGCGAGATCGAAGGTGGTGAGCGTCGAGATATTGACCTCGATCTCGTGCGGGATGTCGTTCGGCAGCGCCTTGACGTGCAGCTGCGACAGCTGCTGGAGCAGCGTGCCGCCATCCTCGACCACCGCCCGCGACTCGCCCACGAAGACGAGGGGGACGTCGAGCTCCATCTCCTGGAGGAGGTCGACGAGGTAGAAGTCGACATGGAGCGCGTTGCCGCTCAACGGGTGGCGCTGGATGCTCTTGATCAGGCCGCTGGTCGAGCCGCGCTCTCCGGGGAGGTGGAACTTGATAACGCTGGTCCGGCCGGCTGCGCGATAGAGGGTATCGAACGTCTTGGCCTCGACCTGGACGGGCGTGGACGCATGGCCCTTGCCATACACGACGCCGGGCACCAGGCCACCACGGCGCAGGCGCTTGTTGGCCTTGCCGTGCGCCTCGCGCGCGTCGAGGGTGAGCTCCAGGTCCATTTCGGTCAGGTGTCTCTAGTCGATCTGCGGGCAGCCCCGAACGGGCAGACGAGCCGCGATGCGAGGCCGCATGGTATCGCGACGGCCCTCGGCGGGCAACCGACGGGCCCCACGGTGGTTGCGATTCGGCGTTCTTACGGCTCGCCGAACCGGGGAGCGACCAACCAGTTCCTATAATCGCCGCCCATGGCCGGCACCATCATGATCGTCGAGGACGAGCCCGCAGTGGCTCGAGGCGTCCAGGTGGCCCTCGAGCGCGAGGGCTACAACGTCTCCGTGCAGCCCACCGGTGAGGGGGCGCTTGCCAACTTCGCCGATGCGGCCCCCGACCTCGTGGTGCTCGACGTCCGTC
>JBDTWT010000062.1:0-8781 GCA_040006555.1 Chloroflexota bacterium | reverse complement strand
TCGCCGGCCATGTAGTAGGCGACGTCGATCGCCTCCTGCACGTCGCCACGCGCCTCGGGTAGGACCTTGCCCATCTCGCGGGTCATGAGCCTCGACAGCTCTTCCTTGTGCTCGGCGAGCAGGCGGCCGATGCGGAACAGGATCTCGCCACGCTTCGGCGCGGGCATCGCGCTCCACGCCGCGAACGCCTGCCTGGCCGCGGCCACCGCAGCCTCGACGTCCGCGGGGCCCGAGGCGGCGAACTCGCCGATCACCTCGTCATGGTTCGCGGGACTGACGCTGGTGAAGGTGGCGCCGGAGGCGGCCGGCTTCCAGTCGGCGCCGATCAGGTTCTTGTAGGTCGTGGGCACGTGGACCTCGGGACGCAAGGAGATGGAAGCCGATTCTAGCCTTGTGACCAGGAGAGCCCGGATGGAGGCCTTGGGGCATCGGTAAGCGGCTGATAAGCCGCCGGCGACATCCTGCGGCGCATGCTGCCGCCTCGACTCGACCACAGCATCGAACGCTTGCCCGCCTCCACCGATATGGAGGCTGCACATGGGTTCCCGACGCTTCTTTCTCGCCTCACTCACTGCTGCGCTGGCGCTGACCACGACGTCCGCGGCACCCGCGCTCGCGAAGAAGCCCGACGCCGGAGCATCGGGCGAGCGGCCGCTCACCCAACAGGAACAGGCGGCATCGGACCGGAAGGCGGGCGAGGCCGAGCGATACGTCGACTCGGCCCGCTCGTCCGGCGACGACCTCGCGTCGCTGGCGTGCGTCGTCCCGCTCAGCGCCAGCACAGCGGAGCTCGAGGCATCGAGCATGGAGGCCACCGAAGCCTCCACGGTGGACACGGCGGCCATCGCGCCGTTGGCGTGCTGGGTTCCGCAGGGGTTCCTCGCCGTCGAGGCCCGCGACCAGATCTTCGGCACCTACTGCGGTCCGGCGACCGGCCAGGTCATCGCCAACTACAGCTGGGCGATGCCCGCCGGTGCCAACGTCTTCACGCAGCAACGCATCGCGGGGTGGATGTCCACCGACGTCAACGGCAGCACGGGCGCCTTTCAGATGGAGTTCGGCCTTGAGAAGGCGACGGCCGGCTCACCGCGACGCCCCGCCAATTGGGACTGGATCGTCACGGTACTCTCGGACACGGACCACGACGGATGGGTGGGGGATCAGCTCGACGCGTATGTGCGCTCGAACATCAGCAACTCCAGGATGCCGCTTGCCATTCCCGTGAAGCCCCACGACCCGCTCTCGCCGTCGGGCGCCCACCTCGCCAGCTGGCCCAACCCGGTCTGGTCCATGGGGCACTGGGTCCCCATCTACGGGTGGGTCGGCATCCATGACGGGACGGACAGGGCTCGCATGTACTTCACGGACTCGTCCCGAGACGAGGGCGGCGCGACGGGGAAGTTCTGGACCCCGACGCGCTGGTTCACGTTGATGATCCTCGAGCACACGGGACGGTTCGTCTGGTGAGGCGTCACTACAGGGCCGCGACATCCCTCGCGGTCGTGGTCCTCGGGGCGGCGGCATGCACCGCCGCCCCGGGGCCATCGTCGACTGCTCCTTCCCGGCATCCAGAGGCTCCGGCGTCGCATGTGACGTCGGTGTCGCCAGCGCCTGCGACGCGGCCGTCATCGACGCCGCGGCTCGGAACGCTCGATCTCGAGGTCGGCAGGCTCGACCCGTCGTGGGTCCAGCCGATGCTCGAGTTCGCCAGCGACGGCGAGTCGGTGATCTTCTCGTCCGGCGTGGCCGACGGCCCGGACGGGGAGTTCGCGCCGGACCTGTGGCGATACACCCCCGATGCGGCGCAGCCCGAGCTGCTGTGGCCAAATCCGCGCCGCGATCGGTCACTCGTGCGCATCGGTGGCGACCGGAGCCTGTGGGCGTTCGTGGAGATGCCGGTCGACAACACCCGCGCGTGGGACCTGTGGCTGCTCACCACCCCCGGCGGCGAGGCGAGGCTCCTCGACACGCATCCCGGGGACGAGGACGTGCCGGGCCTCGTGCCGAGCTTCGTCGTGCACGAGGACCAGGTCGCGTGGACGGCGTTCGACCGCGGACCGGACGGCCCCGTGTCCCAGCTCCTGTACGCGTCTGCGCCGGACTGGCAGCCACGCGTCCTCGCGGAGCGCGCGGCGCACGAGGCCGAGCTGTGGTTCCCCACGCTGCGCGGATCGCTGCTGGCCTACACCGAGGTCACCTACTCGGCCGACCGGGCGACCGACGAGCGCCACGTGTACCTCACCGACGTCGCCGATCCAGTCGCGGAGCCGATGCGCCTCGACACCTCGGGCCTCGCGACCATGCCGCTGCTGGTCGACGATGGCGTCGTCTGGAAGGAGGCGGACCCCGGCTTCAGCATGTTCAACTGGGGGCGTCTCTACTTCTACGACCTCCACAGCGGCGAGGTGTCCCCGGCGCCCACCGCACCGCAGGAGTACGTGAACTATCCCTCTGCCGGTTACCGCTTCGTCGCGGCGTGGGGCGCCGACGCGTTCACGTTCACCCTCCACGACCTCGACCTGGAGATGAGCCGATTCGTCGCTCGCTATCCGGCCGAGACGCACCAGAGCGTCTTTCGGCCCCACGTCGCGGGCGATCTGCTCGTCTGGCTGTACACGACCGTCGGCGACTCGGCCGTCCCCGGCGAGACGGAGATCCGATACGCCTTTCTTCCCGGCGCCGGGACCGACCGAGACCGGTAGCTGCCCGCGACTAGGGCCGCGTCATCCGCATGACGTCGAGGGCATCGTCGAGCTGCGCCTCGGTGAGGCGGTCGGGCACGTGACCGCGCTCCAGGACGACATCCCGGATCGTCCTTCGCTCGGCCAGTGCCTGCTTCGCGATGCTGGCCGCCTCCTCGTAGCCGAGGTAGGCGTTCAGCGGCGTGACGATCGCCGGTGAGCTCTCCGCGTACTCCCGCAGGCGGTGGACATTCGCGGTGATGTCACGAACGCATCGGTCCGCGAGTAGGCGGCTCACGTTGGCGAGCAGCCGGATCGACTCGAGGACGTTGCGGCCGATCATCGGCAGCATCACGTTCAGCTCGAAGTTCCCGGCAGCGCCGCCCCACGCGACGGCAGCGTCGTTGCCCACGACCTGGGCGCACACCATGAGCGTGGCCTCCGGGATCACCGGGTTCACCTTGCCGGGCATGATGCTGCTGCCGGGCTGCAGGTCCGGCAGGTTGATCTCCCCCAGGCCCGCGCGAGGGCCGGACCCCATCCAGCGCAGGTCGTTCGCGATCTTCGTGAGGCTCACCGCGATCGTCCGCAGCTGACCGGAGAGCTCGACGAGGCCGTCGCGCGCGCCCTGCGCCTCGAAGTGGTCGCGGGCTTCGGTGAGCGGCAGGCCAGTCGCCTCCGCCACCGCGGCGATGACGCGCCCGCCGAACCCGGGCGGCGAGTTGATGCCAGTCCCGACGGCCGTGCCCCCGAGCGGCAGCTCCGCGACGCGCGGCAACGTGGCCTGGAGTCGCTCCACCCCCATCCGCACCTGCGCCGCGTAGCCGCCGAACTCCTGGCCGAGGGTCACGGGCGTCGCGTCCATGAGGTGCGTGCGCCCCGCCTTGACGACGTCCGCGAACTCGCGTCCCTTGTCGGCGAGCGCGGCGGCGAGGTGCTCGAGCGCCGGGATGAGCTCGCGCGTCACGCCAGCGGTGGCCGCGATGTGGATCGAGGCCGGGAACATGTCGTTCGACGACATCGGATGGTTGACGTCGTCGTTGGGGTGAACCGGCCGTCCGAGGGTCTCTCCGGCGAGGGTGGCGAGCACCTCGTTCATGTTCATGTTGCTGCTCGTGCCGGAGCCCGTCTGGAAGACGTCGATCGGGAACTGGTCGTCATGCTCGCCACGGGCAACGGAATCCGCCGCGGCCACGATTGCATCGGCGAGATCCGGGTCGGCCAACTCGAGCTCGCGCTTGACCGATGCGACCGCTGACTTGATGCGGGCCAGTGCCTCGATCTGGGCGCGCTCGAGCCGGATGCCGGAGATGGGGAAGTTCTCCACGGCGCGCTGCGTCTGCGCCAGCCACTTTGCCGAGGTCGGGACCTTCACGTCGCCCATCGAGTCGCGCTCCACGCGAAACCCGCTCATCTGCTGAAGTCGGCTTCCCCGGCGTCGGTGAAGCGGATGACCGGCGGAATCAGGTAGGGCAGGAAGCCCTGGTTCAGGTCGTCCAGGAGCAGCCTCGCCCGCCCGACGAGCTCGTTGACGAAGACGCCGCGATGGGCGGGCTCGTACGGCGTGAGCTTCGCCCCGCCCTCCGCGAGCTTGTTGCGGGCGCCGCGCAGGTTTCGGCGCTGGAGGTGGAGGAGGCCGGCGGCGACGAGGATCAGCCCCTGGTAGAAGTCCCGCTCCTCCTCCGGCGCCGCGCGCCACAGCGTCTCCCACGCCTCGTGCGCGTGCCAGTACCGGACGCCGTTGAAGAGCGCCACGCCGCGCCGGAAGAGGCGCTCCTCCTCCGCGGGGTCGAGTGGCGCCGTTCGGCCCGGGCGAAGCTCGCCGGGCTCGTCGCGTGTCCCGGGATCCGCCGGCTGGCTCGGCTCCGCCCCGGGGGCCGCGGAAGGCAGGATCTCTGTCATCGGGGCCGATCGTAACAGGCGACCGGGCGCGGGCTCGTCAACGCTAGGATCACCAACCATGAACTCGAAGCCCCGCTGGTGGCAGACCGGAGTCGTCTACGAGATCTACCCGCGCTCGTTCGCGGATGGGAACGGCGACGGCGTCGGTGACCTGCCCGGCATCACCGGCCACCTTGACTACCTCGCCTGGCTGGGCATCGATGCGATCTGGATCGCGCCGTTCTACCCGTCGCCCATGGCCGACTTCGGCTACGACGTCGCGAACTACACCGACGTCGACCCGCTGTTCGGCACCCTGGCCGACTTCGACGAGCTGTTGCACGGGGCGCACGCCCGCGGCATCAGGGTCCTGATCGACTACGTCCCGAACCACACGAGCGACCAGCACCCGTGGTTCCGCGAGTCACGCGCATCCCGCGAGAGCCCGAAACGTGACTGGTATCACTGGCGTGACGCCAGGCCCGACGGGGAGCTCCCGAACAACTGGATCAGCATGTTCGCGGGTCCCGCGTGGGAGCTGGACGAGGCGACCGGCCAGTACTACCTCCACACGTTTCTGAAGGAGCAGCCGGACCTCAACTGGCGCAACCCCGACGCCCGAGCCGCGATGTTCGATGCCGCGCGCTTCTGGCTCGACCGCGGGGTGGACGGGTTCCGCATCGACGTGGCGCCGATGGTCATGAAGGACCCCGAGCTGCGCGACAACCCGCCGAATCCGGACTGGGACGGGACGCATCGGCTCGGCACCTGGGGCATGCAGCTGCATGAGAACGACCACGCGCACCCGGACATGCACCCGCTCTACCGCGACTTCCGCCGCCTGCTCGAGTCGTACGAGGGCGACCGCGTGAGCGTCGGGGAGCTCCACCACCCCGACTTCGATCGCTGGGCCGCCTACTACGGCGAGGCGCAGGACGAGATCCACGTGCCGTTCAACTTCCACCTCACCCACGCGCCGTGGACGTCGGACGGAGTGCGGGCTGCCATCGAGGGCGTGCAGGGCGTGCTGCCACCGGGGGCCTACGCAAACTGGGTGCTGAACAACCACGACCAGCAGCGCTCCGCATCGCCGCACCGCGCGGGCCGAGCCCAGGCGCGCGGCGCGATGGTGCTGCTCCTCACGCTGCGCGGGAATCCGACCCAGTACTACGGGGAGGAGATCGGCATGGTCGACGTGCCGGTCGCGACCGAGGACAGCCACGACCCGCTCGAGCGCCGCGAGCCGGGGCGCGGCCGGGACCCTGAGCGCTCGCCGATGCAGTGGGACGCCGGCCCGAATGCCGGCTTCTGCCCGCCGGACGTCCGGCCGTGGCTGCCGCTGGCGCCCGATGCCGCCGAGGTCAACGTCGCGGCGCAGGCGGAGGATCCCGACTCCCTCCTCACGCTGACCCGGCGGCTTCTGAAGCTCCGGCGCGAGCACCCGCTGCTGCGCACCGGCGGCTTCGAGACCCACGGAGCGACACCGGACGGCACCTATGCCTTCCGGCGCACCGGGGCCGACGGCAGGCTCACCGTCGTCCTGAACCTGACCCCGGAGGCTCGCACCGTCCCGGGAACCGGTGGTGGTCGGGTGCTGATCGGGACCCACCGCGACCGCGACGGAGCGGACGTGTCGGACGCCGTGAACCTCCGGCCGAACGAGGCGGTGGTCATCGAGCGGACCGCGGCCGGCTGAAGGGCCCGCGGGTCGCCGCGGTCAGGCGCGAACGGGGCGGAATCCCCCATCGGCGCCGCGCGCCATCACGAAGAGCAGGTCGGCGAGCCGGTTCAGGTAGGCCACGGCGTGCGAGTCCGGCAGCCCGCCGGCCTCGGCGATCGCCACGCAGCGCCGTTCGGCGCGCCGGACGATCGTGCGGGCGAGGTCCAGGCAGGCTCCCGTCATCGTCTCGCCCGGAATGACGAACTCCTTCGGCTGCTCCACGAGGGTCTCGAGCTCGTCGATCTCGCCCTCGAGCGCGGTGACCATCGCAGCGGTGGCGCGCGAGACGCCATCGGTCAGGCGACTGCGCCGGTCGGTGTGCGTCGCGAGCTCCGCGCCGACGACGAACAGCTCGCGCTGGATACGCACGATGAGCTCCGACAGTCGGGCCTCGGTGCGATCGGTGGCGGCGCCGATGCTGGCCCGCGCCATCCCCAACGCGGAGACGGCCTCGTCGAGGGTCCCGTACGCCTCGGCGCGCGGATCGGCCTTGCTGATGCGGTCGCCTCCGAACAGGAGGCCGGTGGTGCCGGTGTCGCCCTTGCGGGTGTAGATGCGCACTGCTGGCGTGGCGCTAGAAGAGGCCGGGGGGTGGCTCCCAGCGCTCGGCGAGGAGGGTGACCTTCACCGGCGGCCCGACGACCTCTTCGGCCTTCGTCTTCACGCTCTGGATCAGCTCTCCGGCCCACGGGCAGAACGGGGTGGTGAGCACCATCTTGATCTCGGTGCCCTTCCCATCGGCGCCGATCTCGACGGCCTTGATGAGGTCGAGGTCAACGATGCTCATCCCGATCTCGGGATCGTGGATGTCGTAGAGGGCGGTCATCACCTCGTCGACCTTGCCCAGGTTGGAGTCAATCGTCACCTGAGCAGTTTACGCTCTGCCGCAGGAGAGCGACCGAGCGCCAGCCGCCACGAATCCCTCGACGCCATCTGCGTCACGCAGTTTCGAGCGCGGGAAGTGTCGACCACCGGCGCGACTTGCTCAGGGGGACCGGGGCCGAAGGGCGTCACTCAGCAGCAGGTAGCCCGCCGGGGTCCCCGGCCAGCGGCGCCGAAGCTCCTCGTCGCCCAGGCGGCGCCAGACGTAGCGCAGCACGAGCACCGCCACCACCACATCGTCGAGCGGGCCGAGGACGGGAATGAACTCCGGGATGAGGTCGATCGGGTTGACCAGCCACGCGATGAGCCCGACGAGGGCAGCTCTGACCCCGAAAGGGACCGAACGATCTCCGAGCAGCTGACGGACGAGCCGGAGCACGTCGGGGACGATCCCTACGAGCTCGCGGAGTGGCACGTCGCGCGGGCGGAGGATCCAGATGAGCGCCACGAGAACCACCCACACCGCGATGAGGCCCGCGGCGATCCGAACGACGGTGTCCCAGTTCATCGGACTCACGAACCTCGGCGGACCCGCGCCGGGTCAGAGCAGCGCGGCGTCGTACTTTGGGTGAGGCGCCGGGACGATGGGGCGGACGCGGGTGTAGCCCTCGTACAGCGGGCGGCCGGCGTCGAGCGCCGCCCGAAGGCTGGCGATCTCCTCGCGGGCGTCGGTCTGGCTGGCGTGGCACGCCAGCGCGTCGAGCTTGCGCTTCGCCACCGCAGTCACGTCGATGCGATGCGTGGCGGCGCCCTCCTCGGGCGAGAGGTCGAACCGGTGGTCACCCGGGTCGAACACCGGGCTGACGACGTAGACCGCGTGCGGCGCGATGCCCTCCTCGGCGAGGCGCTCCACCGCCCACCGCGTGGCGCTGCCGACGGCGACGTGGTCCGGGTGGCCGGTGACCCCGTGCGGGCCGAACGTGATCACGGCGTCCGGTCGGCGGTCGGCGAGCCAGTTCGCGATCTCCGCGACCAGCACGTCAAAGGGCTCGTCGGCGACGCCACCATCGGCATATCCCTCGAGCAGGGACACCTCGTCGAGGCCGATGGCGCGCGCGGCGCCGATGAGCTCGGCCTCGCGATCATCCGCAAACGCCGGGTCGGGCGTGCCATCCGGCGTCCCCGCTTCGCCTCGCGTGGCCACGAGCAGACGCGTCGTGCGGCCGGCGTCGTGGGCCAGCGCCAGCGCCCCGGCACATCCGAAGCTCTCGTCGTCGGGATGCGCGAGCACGGCGGCGAGGCCGCCCGGGGCGATGCGGTAGCTCATGCCTTCTCCTTGTCTGACTCGTCGTCGGCGAGCAGGACCCAGCCCTGGCGCTCGACCGCCGACCTCATCGTACGCAGGACCGCCAGCTTGCCGCTCGCCACCTCTCCGATGAAGCGCCGCACGCCGTCGTCATCGAGGCTCGAGCCGGGCGGCGCGCTGTCGCGACCGACGTTGAGCCAGGCGAGATGGTATCGGTCCATCCGGCCCCAGACGCGCTCGAGGAGCGCATCCGAGGCGAGGAGCCAGTCGCGAAACCGGTCCCAGTCGGGCGATGCGAGGAGCGCGTCCCCCACGGCGACGAGGTCATCGGTCGCCCTGAGGAAATCGCCGCGCGACATGACCGTGACGGG
>JBDTWT010000061.1:0-8846 GCA_040006555.1 Chloroflexota bacterium | reverse complement strand
CCGATGCTGCCTTGGGGCCGCCATGTGGTGCATCGTACCACGGCGTGGCACGACCGGCGCTGTCGAGGTGGCGGATCAATGGCTGCGACCGGTCGGCTGCTGGTCGTCGGCTATACCGCTCGCGGGCGTAAAATCCGAATCATCTTTGCAAGGCGGGCGACCGCGTCCGAGAGACTTGACTATGAAGAAGCCTGACGACGAGCCTCGCGAGGAATACGACTTCCGTGGCGGCGGGCGAGGACGTCATCACCGGGAGTTCGCCGAAGCCGGAGCCGTGGTCCGGCTCGATCCCGACGTCGCAATGCGTTATCCGACATCCGACGCGGTCAATGAGGCGCTGAGGTCCATTCCGGTCACGCCGGCCGATAAGGGCGGGGATCCAGGAGACCTCTGAGGCGCCACCGTCAGCGCGGGAATTGGTCGGGGTACAAGCGCCACGGCGGCCCGGCGATTCTCTAGCGACCCGGCGAGCTTGCTGCTGAACCGGCGCTGCTCCCGGGGGACGAGTTTCAACGGCGCCGAGCGGTCAGTAACAGGCCGATAACGGCCCGGTAAGCCGGCTTCGCCAGCGTCGGGTCGTGCCGAAGGTGAGAGATGCCATCCGGTTGGTTGAGTCCGTTGGCTGGTACGTGAAACGGACGCGAGGCAGTCATCGCACCTTCGGCCACCCCAGCCGGCCGGGCATCGTGACGATCGCCGGCAGGCCGAGTAAGGACCTGGCCGCTGGCACGTGGCGGAGTATTCTCAGGCAGGCTGGAATCGAACCGCGGGACGAGTGATGGACTACACGGTCATCTACGAGCAGACGCCGAACGGCTATTCCGCGTACGTTCCGGACCTGCCTGGCTGCGTCGCCGCGGCGACGACGCGTCGCGAGGTCGCACGCCTGATTGCGTCGGCGATCCATGCGCACCTCGATGCGATGCGCGAGGGTGGGTTCGAGGTACCGCCGCCGACGACTCGCGCGGACACCGTCCGCGTCGCGGCTCGCTGACCCCAATCGCAGCTCGCAGCTGATGACAACGTATGCGGTGGTCCTCGAGCGGACGGACAACAACTACGCTGCCTACGTTCCCGACCTTCCAGGTTGCGTCGCGACAGGCCGGACGCGGAAGGAGGTTGAGCGACGGATCCGCGAAGCCATCGAACTCCACCTCGAGGGCATGCGCGAGGACGGCGAGATTCCGCCCAGACCAACGACAAGCGTGGCCACGGTCGAGCTGTAGTCACCTATCGAACAGGACCGGACTTCAGTAGACCTCGTCGTGCGAGCCGAGGTTGACGAGGAAGGCCCGGTCGCCATCCCACCGGAAGAGCACGCGCAGGTCATCGTCGACACTGAAGCTCCAGTAATCGGCGAGCTCACCCTTGAGCTTGTGCGTTCGGAGGAGAGGGTCCTTCGGATCGGCTGCGAATCGGCGCAGCGCCGCCTGGAGCATGTCGGCCTGTGGCGCGCGAAGCTTCTTTGCCCTTCTCACGAAGCGGCTCGAGGCGGCGAACTGCACCGCTAGGTGCGGAGCGTGTCGATCAGCTTCTCAATGTCGTCAAAGTGCTGTGCATCACCGGCTCGGTATTCAGCCTCGGCCTCGCGGACTTCGGTCAGGAACAGGGCACGGCGCAGTACGCGGAGCTCCGCCTGGTCGCGCTCGTACCGATCCGGGCTGAGGATGTACGCCGCCTTGCGCGATCGCTGAAGCACGACGATTGGCTCGTCACTTGCCATCACCTCGTCGATCACGTCGGCAACACGCTGGCGCAGGTCGCTGATCGGTACAGTACGCATGATGATCTAGTGTACGGTTGATCGTACGCTTGTCAAGCGGGCCCCGGGCCGTCTGGCTGCGTCGCCGCGGCGACGACGCGTCGCGAGGTCGCACGCCTGATTGCGTCGGCGATCCATGTGCACCTCGATGAGATGCGCGAGGGTGGGTTCGAGGTACCGCTGCCGACGACTCGCGCGGACACCGTCCGCGTCGCGGCTCGCTGACTTCAATCGCAGCTCGCAGCCTTCATCACCTACGACCTGCGACTGGCCGATGCCGCTCGGGGCGCCGGGCTCACCGTCCTCGCTCCGGCATGACCCCGCCGGGATCAACAACCCGAGCGGTGGCGGTAAGGCGTTGCGCGCGCTCCCAGACATCCGCCAGGTCGAGCGCGGAGACCCACCGCTCGATGTAGGCGGAATCCAGCGCGTCACTCGCCCACAGGATCCCGGCGATGTCCTGAAGCTGCCGCTCGGATGCGCCGACCTTGGCCCACTCGAGCTTGGCGATGATGGTGTCCTCGGCGGTGGCGACGTGGGTATCGGTCCCCAGGAGGCGGACGGCGATGCGCCGATCCATCTCCTCCCGTGAGAAGGGACGATCCCTGCGCATCATGAGGTCCACCTTCCAGCCGCTCTCGAGCTCGACGACGTTGAAGGAGCTGCGGCGATCGAACGCTTCACGCGCCGCTCCCATGTCGACGTAGAAGTCGGAGGCGGGTAGTGCCTCGACGAACCGTCGCAGGGCATCGGCGGTCGGGTCGATGACGAGGTCGATATCCCGCGTGGTCCGCGGCTCGGCGTGGAATGAGCTTGCCAATGAGCCGACGACCATGTGCGGAATGCCCGCGCCGTTGAGGTGGCGAACCATGCGAGCGAGCAGCTCGGCCTGTGACATCAGGTGCGTGTGAGGCGAGCGCGCAGCACCTCGTGCGCCAGGTCCGGTCCGAGCAGGAGATTCAGCATCTCGCGCTGGACCTGGTCGTTCGTCCATTCTGGATGTCGGTGGCGGACTCCAGCCTCGCTGATCTCGCGCGCCTCGTCGCTCATCCGGCACGCCATCTCGAGTCGTGCGGGGCCGGATAGGCGACCCAGGATCGTGAGCTGAACGCGCCGGGCCTCGGGATGCGTGTCGCGGCTCCACGTCATGACCGGCACGTTACTCCTCCGCGAACGCGACGCTTGAGCTGACACGTGTGGTCCGTATGGTGGACGCGTGCAGAGAGCCGACGACGGCACGATCATCGTCAGCGCCACCGACCTGGTGGGCTACCTCGCCTGCGACCACCTCTCGACGCTCGAGCTGGGAAGGGTCGAGGGGCTATGGGAGAAGCCCCCGCGCCGCGCGGATCCGACCGTCCAGCTCATGCAGGACCGCGGAGACGCCCACGAGGCCGCGCATCTCGCGAACCTGCGCGCCGAGGGCAAGAGCGTCGTCGAGATCCCCAAGGACAACCTGATCACTCCGGACCAACTGCGGGGCGCGGAGGCGCAGACGCTGGCCGCTATGAAGCAGGGCGCGGACGTCATCTTCCAGGCCACCTTCTTCGACGGCCGATGGCGCGGCCACGCCGACTTCCTGTATCGGACCATCCGGCCGAGCCCGGTCCTGGGCGACTACGGCTACGACATCGCCGATACGAAGCTGTCGCGCGGCGTCAAGGCCGCCGCGATCATCCAGATGTGCGTCTACGCGGACCTGCTGACCCGCCTCCAGGGCGTGCCGCCGGAGAAGGTCTACGTGGTGACCGGGGATGGCGTGGAGCATCCGCATCGGCTCACCGACTACGCCGCCTACTTCCGCCACGCCAAGGATCGGTTCGAGCGGCGCGTGCTCGAGGGCTCTGCGGCGCTCAACACCTATCCCGACCCCGTCGAGCACTGCCATGTCTGCGTCTGGTACCCGACCTGTATCACCAGGCGGCGCGCGGACGACCACCCGTCCATCGTGGCCGGCATGCGACGGGTGGACACCGAGCGCTTCATGAGCGCGGGAGTGCCGACGCTCACGCGGATCGCGGAGCTGACGCCGGAGGCATCGGTCACGGACATGAACGAGCGTGCCCGCACGCGGCTGAGTAACCAGGCGCGCCTCCAGCTCCATGAGCGACGCACGGGCGAGCGAGTGCACGAGCTCATTACGCCCGACCCCGATCAGACCGGCCACGGCCTGGCGGCCCTGCCGATGCCGACGCCGTGGGACGTGTTCTTCGACATCGAGGCCGATCCGTGGGCGCTCGACGAAGGGCTCGAGTACCTGCTCGGCGTCGCCATCGAGGTCGACGGCGAGCCGGCCTACCTCCCGTTCTGGGGCCACGATCGCGAGGAGGAGAAGCGGGCGTTCGAGGCGTTCATCGACTTCTGCATCGATCGGCTCGACGCGCACCCGGAGATGCACGTCCTCCACTACGGCGGCTACGAGTCGGGCGCGGTCAAGCGGCTCATGCGGCGCCACGCGACGCGAGAGGACGAGGTGGATCGGCTCCTTCGAGGGGGCGTCTTCGTGGACCTGCTGAACGTGGTCCGGCAGGGGGTGCGCGCATCGGTCGAGTCGTACTCGCTCAAGCAGATCGAGAAGTTCTACCTCGCCGAGCGGCAGGGGCCGGTGACCGAGGCGGGGTTCAGCGTGGTCGAGTACGAGCGCTGGATGCGCGAGCGGGACGAGGCCATCCTCCAGTCGATCGCCGACTACAACCGGGACGACTGCTTCTCGACGCTCATGCTGCGGGGCTGGCTCGAGGCGCGGCGAGGGGAGGCGGTCCTCGCGTTCCCCGCGTCCGATTGGAGCCGGCCGGCGATCCTCGACGGGGCGCCCTCGGAGGGCCAGGTCGCTCGCTCGGCCGAGGTGCAGCGGCGGATGGACGCGCTCACCGAGGGGGTCCCCGCGGACCGGGCGCTACGCACGCCGGAGCAGCATGGCCGATGGCTGCTGGCGCAGCTCCTGGACTGGCATCGGCGCGACGACAAGCCCGCCTGGTGGCTGTGGCACGACCTACGGCAGCGGTCGACCGAGGACCTCATCGGCGCCAGCGAGGGGATCGGTGGCCTCGCGTTCGAGGCGGATCTATATCTCGACAAGAAGAGCATGGTCCGGCGGTATCGGTTTCCACCGCAGGATCACAAGTTCAAGCCGGGGGACAGCCCGGTGGATCCGGACGCGCGGTTCGGTGACTTCGGAGCCGATGCCGGCAAGATCGTGGCGATCGACGACGTGCAGGGCACGCTCGAGCTCCGGGTCGGGCCGAAGCGGCAGCCCTTCCACCCGGCCTCGCTCATCCCCGGCAAGCCCATCGGCGGTGGACCGATGCCCGACGCGCTGCTGCGGATCGCGGACCACGTGATCGAGCACGGGATGGAGGGACCGGGTGCGTTTCGCGCGGCCCGCGACCTGCTCCTGCGCCAGACGCCCCGCGTGGCCGGCACGCTCCCCGGCGAGCGGCTGGTGGGGGCTGACGAACCGACGCTCGAGGCGGCCAGGAGGATCGCCACGCTGCTGGACGCTACCGTCCTGCCCATCCAGGGGCCGCCGGGGACCGGCAAGACGTACACCGGCGCGCGGATGATCGTCGAGCTCATCCGTGCCGGGAAGCGCATCGGGATCGCCGCGCAGTCGCACAAGGCGATCTCGAACCTGCTGCGCGAGGTGAGCGTGGCCGCCGGCGCGGCCGGCGTTCCCCTGCGCGCCATCCAGAAGTGCGACAGCGGCGATGGGGTCACCGGCGACCCGGGCGTCCGCCCCGGGGACAACGCGGAGGTCGCGAATGGCCTGCGCGACGGCGAGTACGACGTCGCCGCCGGAACCTCGTGGCTCTTCGCGCGGAAGGAGATGCTCGGCGCGCTCGACGTCCTGTTCGTCGACGAGGCGGGCCAGATGTCCCTGGCCAATGCCCTGGCCATGAGCGGGGCTGCGTCCTCGACGGTGCTCCTGGGCGACCCTAACCAGCTGCCGATGGTGAGCCAGGGCGTGCATCCGGAGGGCGCCGGCGCATCGGCTCTCGAGCACCTCCTCGGGGAGGCGACCACGCTCGATGATCGGCTCGGGCTCTTCCTGGAGACGACGTGGCGGATGCACCCGAACGTGAACGACTACATCTCGAAGACCTTCTACGACGATCGCCTGCTGACGGATCCTTCGACCGCGCTCCAGCGAATCGAGTCCGAGCTGCCGGAGCTTCACGGCGCGGGCATCCGGTACATCGGCCTCGAGCACGAGGGAAACGCGTCACGCTCGCCCCAGGAGGCGGCGGCTGTGGCCGATCTCGTGGCGAACCTGATCGGCACGCCGTGGACAAATCAGAAGGGGGAGACTGAGCCGATCGAGGCCGAGGATCTCATCGTCGTGGCGCCGTACAACGCGCACGTCGCGGAGATCGCCAAGGCCGTGGAGGCGCGGCTCGGGCCGGGCCTGGGGGTCCCGGTCGGCACCGTCGACAAGTTCCAAGGGCAGGAGGGTGCCGTGGCCATCTATTCGATGGCGAGCTCCAGCCGCGACGACGCTCCGCGCGACATGGACTTCCTCTACAGCCGCAACCGCCTCAACGTGGCGGTCTCACGGGCGCGGGCGATCGCGATCGTCGTCGCGAGTCCGCGCCTGCTCGAGGCGAACTGCCGGACGCCCGAGCAGATGCGCCTCGTCAACGCCCTGTGCCAGCTGGTCGAGCATGCCGCTGCCGCCGCACCCCTCGTTGCCACCGCCCCGCCGGCAGGAGAAGAGCCCGTCAAGCGGGACGGGCTCTTCAGGTAGGGACTTAGTCCCGGACCGGACCTCGGTGAGCGATTCCCCGAAAGTTGCAGCCCAGCGGACCAAACGGCCAAGAAGGACGCTCGAAGGGGCTCTCGTTGGCCGATAGTTGCCGCCGCGCGGAATTTTCGGCCACTCTGCAGGCCCTTTCCGGGCCTGACTGTCCCCAAGTTGGCCGTTAGGTGCGCTCAGGTGCAACTTCGGGAACGGGGGGCGCCCGAAGGCACTGCGCTCTAGAATTCAAAGCACCTCGATTGTCGGTGCGTTGAACGGAGAGGGAGAAGCAGGTTGGACATCGATATCGCGATGCTGGTGCTCCGCGTCGGCATCGGCACCATCTTCGTGGCGCACGGCCTCCAGAAGCTCTTTGGCTGGTGGGGTGGTCCGGGCTGGGAGGGATTCAAGGGCTTCATCGCCTATCTCGGCCCGAAGCCGACGATCTTCTGGGCGACCATCTCGTTGGTGGCGGAGCTGGGCGGCGGGCTGGCGCTGATCGCCGGGCTGCTCGTTCCCCTGGCGGCCGCCGGGCTCGTGGCGCAGACGATCGTGATCCTGGTGAAGGTCCATTGGCCGAACGGCTTCTGGTCGCCGCAGGGCGGGATCGAGTTCCCGCTTGCCTTCCTCGTCGGCGCGTTCGCCGTCCAGGTGCTGGGTCCTGGATCGTGGTCGCTCGACGCCGTCCTGCCGGTCGAGGCCCTCTACGAGCCGAGCGTTCGATGGCTGATCCTCGGCCTCGCCGTTGCCGGAGCACTCGTCGCGACCTTCTGGCCGACGCAGGCGCCTCCATCAGGAGTCGCCGAGGGTCCGTCCACGACGGAGGCAGCTCCCGAGTAGGTCCTGCGGGCGCCCACGTAACAGCCGTCGTTAACGAATTGAGGGTTAGGCTGATGGGGTGACAGACAACGTCGTGCTCTTCGACGCGCAGCTGGGCACGCAGCACGTGCGCGTCTGGATCGAGGCCGACGAGGCAGGCCTCCGGATCGTGAGCCACGACGTAGGTCCCGGGCTGGAGCGCACCGTCGGCAAAAGCGAGCTCGCGGCCTTCCTCGAGGTCGACGCGGAACAGCTCCCCGCCATCCGCACCGCCCTCCTCGCGGAACGCGCGGACGCCTCCGAGCAGGAAGCCGAGCTCGAGCAGCTCCTCCTCGAGAAGTACCGCGGCGACTCGACCGCGACGGGAAACTTCCGCGCCTGGCTCGACACCCACGCCATCCCGTATCGGTTCACCCTGGTCTGAATCTACTGCCCGAGGGCGATGATCCCGCAGCAGATTGCGATCGCCAGGGCCACCGGACCCCAGATCCTTTCCCTCGGCGACCGTGAGGCGAAGTTGGCGAGGGCTCCGAGCGCGAGAAAGCCCGCCAGGCCCCACATCAGCACGGTGCGGTCGCCTGGCAGCCAGTCCGCCTCGATGAGGCCGGCGGCCCCAGGCCGCGTACCCGAGCGGGGCGCCGAGCGCCAGCGCGACCTGGAAGACGACGATGACGGCGAGCAGCGCGACGGCGACGACGGCGGCAACGGTCATCGGGTTGAGGGTACCCCGCGGGCGCATCGGCTCCCGTCCAGGCCCGACGTAACTTCTGAAGTCACAAATCGCGCAAGGCCCTATGCGACTGCGGCGGCGGCCGACTCCTCCTCCGCACTGACATCGGTCGAGTCGGACTTCGCGTTCTCGACCCGCGCCAAGATGGTGAAGGGGATGGCCAGCGCCTGGATCCCGGCAGCGACGAGGTAGGAGGGCCCGTACCCGAGCACGTCGGCGGTGCGGCCCAGGACCGGCTGGATGACGACGCCGCCGGCCGAGCCCATCAGCGCGTCGAACGACAGGACGGTCGCGCGCTGCTGTGACGGGATGAGCGGGTTGATGAACGCGCGACGCATCGGCTCCCCGATGGCGCCGAGCAGGCACCAGATCGTCAGCGCCGCAATGGCCACCCAGAAGCTCGTGGTCAGGCCGATGACGGCCAGCATCACCACGGCAGTCACGACCGCGATGATCAGGAACGTGGTCCGCCGGGCGAACAGGCGGCGGATACGGGCGACCATCAGCCCGCCGGCGATCTGCGTCCCGGCGACAAGCGCCGCCGCCAGGCCGGCGATGCCGTACGCGTTGGGATCCCCGAACAGCTCGAGCAGGTACGGCTGCATCGCGTAGAAGGCGTAGAAGCCGACGCCGACGCTGAACGGCGCGGCCAGCATGAGCCACCGGACCGGCCGATTCCGAAGCCCGCCGTCGATCGCGCCCGAGAGCACGGTGCGCACCGCCCTGATCGGGCTCGCGTCGCGCTGCGGCGTGAAGCCGATGTCGTGCATGAACCACCAGGCGACGGCGAGCGTCACCCC
>JBDTWT010000060.1:0-8871 GCA_040006555.1 Chloroflexota bacterium | reverse complement strand
CCCGAAAGCAGCTGCGCTCCGTCTCCGGGCGCGAGGCGCTGATGGTTCCATTCCTCTTCCGCCGCAGCTGGCCCGCACCTGGCCAGGCCGGGGGATGAGCCGATCCTCGCGGCGACGAAAGGGACGGCCCTACCAGCCGCTCCCGCAGCGCCGGACGAACCCGTGGGCCATGCGCCTCGTGGTGGTGGCGATCGGGGCGCTCCTGATCATCGGCTCGCTCGCGTTCTTCGTCGCGCCGCAGTAGGCGACCGCCTACAACGTCTCCTCCATCAGCGCCCGCACGTGGAGCAGGAGCTTGACGAGCTCCGGCGCGGCGGCCACAAGGTCGAGGTCGTCGGGCTGGACGTGGTCGAAGAGGCGAAACTCGGTGTGCTGGACGAGCAGATCCGCCGGGCCGAGCGCCTCGACGAGCGAGCGCGACTCGACGTACGGCACGTGGTGATCCTCGACCTCGTGCATGAGATAGACGGCGGCCTCGAGGCCGTCCAGGTGACGCCCCGGTGAGATGGCGTCGATGAAGTCGCGGCTCGAGGCCGGGAGCGACTGAATCGCGGCCACGGCCGCTTCGAGAGACGAGGCGGTCAACAGGTCGAGGGCCGCTCGTCCCGCATCCGAGACCAGCTCGCCGCGCAGGGCTGCCTCCGCCGCAGGACGTTCCCCCGCCAGGATCGGCTCGCCGAGGGCAGCGTCAAGGGCGCCGCGATCGACCCGGTCGTCGACCTGGTCGAGGACGAAGTGCAGGAAGACCTCTCGCGCGAGCGGCGTCGGCGTCCACGCCACGATCTCCCCCTCCGGGCCCATGAAGGCGTGGGCGGCGACGCTGGCGAGGTACGTCTCGGCGTCCGCGAACGCCCCGAACGCGTTCACCCAGCGCACCTGCGCCGCGATGCGCGGGTCCCGGGCCGCGAGCAGCGCGAGCGAGCCGCCGACACTGAACCCGACGATCCCGATCCGCGCGCGGTCGACCTCGGGTCGTGCGGCGAGCAGCTGGAAGGCGCGCACGACACCGTCGATCTCACCGACCTCGAGCCTCCCCTCCAGCAGCGTCCGCGAGTCGGGCACCAGGATGGCCACCCCGGTTCGCGCCAGGCCATCCGCCACGCGCTCGATCGACGGGTGGTTGCGGCCGAGGTTGTTGACGCCGAAGACGAGGAGCATCGCGCCGGCCGGCCGCTCGGCGCTCGCCCAGGACGGCAGCCACAGCTCGGCGAGGTCGGGCTCCGTCCCCGACTCGGCCGCCGCGCGGTACGGAAGGCTCGAGCGCTGCGGCGCCTCGCTGAAGACGGAGAGCACCTTCGGGCCGGAGTCCAGCAGGTTCGGCAGCAGGATCGCGGTCTGGACGGCGACGCGCGTCGGCTCCCAGGCGAGGGCGGTGACCGCCATCACCAGCATCACCAGGCCGATGCGCCTCAGCCGTCGCATCGGCGCATCCTAGGCCTGCGACGTCCATACGCTCCGACCGGCGCGTCAATCGTCAGTCGGCGGAGAGCGGCCTCACGGTCATGACCTCGTCCACGCGGCCCTCCCACTCCTCGCGTGGGGCGTCACAGAAGAGCTCGATCTCGTTGCCGTCGGGATCGGCCGTGTAGAGGCTGCGGCTCACGCCGTGGTCGGCGGTCCCGCGGAGGAGGCCGCGCTCGTTGAGCACGTCGCGCGCGTGCTTCACCGCATCCCAGTCCGCGAGCTGGATGGCCACGTGGTACAGGCCGACGGCGTTCGGCAGCGGCGACGGAGCGGAGTCTCCCACCCGCAGCAGCCCGAGGTCGTGGTGGCTCTCGCCTGTCGCGGTCAGGAAGATCATCACGTTGCTCATCTCGCTCGAGACCGTGAAGCCCAGCACGTCACGATAGAACTCGAGCGAACGGTCGAGCTCACGCACCTTCAGGACGACGTGCCCCACGCGGAGCGGCTTGATCACGCACCGATGCTAGCGCAGCGCCCACGCGCGGCCCGCGGCGAGGCGCGTCCTCCCGCTGCGGCGTGCTCGATGAATCGAGCCGATTTCGACCGGACGCGGCTGGCGCGCTCGGTTCTCGCGATATAACGAGCGCCCGGGAGCGTGGGGCGCCCGCGCGAGTGCGCCTCATGCGTGGCAGCTTCCGATATATCGCGCATACGCCGCGCGGCAAGGGCCTCGCGTGAATCCGAGTCGATATATCGAGCGCGAGCGGGCGACACCGCAGGGGCTGCTCGTGCCACCAACTCGCGGGGGATTAGGGTAGGGGCTGCGGGCTCTCCCCAAGCCCGCTCGCTGAGGCCTAGGGGAGGCCGAGCTTCACGCGGCAGGCCGGCCACGGCTGGAAGCCACGCCGGGCGTGGAGGTTCTCGGCGATGAGGATCTGCTGCTCGCGAGTGGCGAGGTGGGCGTACTCGGCGAAGGCCCCGCCGCCGTTGCTGAGCCAGGTGCTGTAGTTGAACTGGAGGCCGCCGTAGTAGCCGTTGCCGGTGTTGATGGCCCAGTTGCCGCCCGACTCACACTGGGCGAGGAGGTCCCACACGCTGCCGTCGACCGGGGCGCCGTCACCGGGCGCCGCCACCACGGGGACCGGCCTCGCGATGGTGCGGATGGTGGCTTCCATCGGCGCGGAGTTCGGCGTGGGCAGCGGGGCCGCGGCGAGCGACTCGGCGTTGCCGATTCGGCTGGGACGAGTGGCGACCGCCTGCCGTTCGGTCAGGGATCCACGCGAGGTCAGCACGACAGTGATCGGGGCCGCGGGAAGCAGCGCTTCGAGGCGATCGGCGGGAACGGATGCGACCGAGCGTGCGGCCATCGGGGCGAGAAGTGCAATTCCAATTGCACTCAGCAGCGTGAGGGCGGCAGCGCGTCGCAGCAGGTCCGGCAATAGAATCGCCTCGAGCGGTCTGAGTCAGGCGCAGAACGTGCGTCCGGCGCGCCGAAGAGCGGCCACCGTAGCATCCGTCCCGAGGACTGTCGAGCGCGGGAGGTACTAATGCCACGCAGGAAGAAAGAGCCCGGGCACCGTCGCGGCGCCGTCGTCGTCCGCGGCCAGACGCCGGGTGACCGAGGCACCGAGGACCAGCAGCTCCTGCGCTCGCCCTACCTCGAGCCAGGGTTCCGGGACACCGACACGTGGCGAACCCTGCGCATCATGGGCGAGTTCGTGGAGGGCTTCGACGCCCTCGCCGAGGTGGGTCCGGCGGTCAGCATCTTCGGCTCGGCGCGCGTCGGCCGGCGGAACCGCTACTACGGCGCCGCTCGGCGGCTGGCGGCGGCGCTCGCGAAGGAGGGGTTCGCGATCATCACCGGCGGCGGCCCGGGGATTATGGAGGCCGCGAACCGCGGCGCGAAGGAGGGCGGTGGCCTCTCCATCGGCGCGAACATCGAGCTGCCGTTCGAGCAGGGCCTCAACGAGTACGTCGACCTCGGCATGGAGTTTCGCTACTTCTTCGTCCGCAAGACGATGTTCGTGAAGTACGCGGAGGCCTTCGTGATCTTCCCCGGCGGCTTCGGCACGCTCGACGAGCTGTTCGAGGCGCTCACCCTGATCCAGACCGGCAAGGTGCAGCACTTCCCGGTGGTGCTCTACGGCACCGAGTACTGGGAGGGGATGCTGCGCTGGATCCGCGAGAAGCCACTCTACGAGGAGAAGATCAGCCCCGCGGACCTCGACCTCCTCATCGTCACGAGTGACATCGACGTGGCGACCGAGGCGATCACGCGCCACCACCAGTCCCGCCAGCAGGAGCGCAAGGAAGCCGCCAGCCGCCGATCGACGGCGGAGGCCGTCCAAAGGGCCGATTCAACCCGCAAGCCGAAGGAATAGGAGGGACCGATGAAACGCACTCCATGGCCGTTTCTCGCAGTGATCGTGGCCATCGCGTTGGCCGCGTGCGACGGCACGCTGACCGTGACCCGCTTCCTCGACGTCGATCGGCTCGAGACGACGCTCACGGAGGGCCTCGAGGAGCAGACCGGCCTCGTGATCGAATCGGTGGAATGCCCGGACGAGGTTCCGATGGA
Organism: Chloroflexota bacterium; assembly: GCA_040006555.1. Taxonomy (GTDB): domain Bacteria; phylum Chloroflexota; class Limnocylindria; order QHBO01; family QHBO01; genus JACDBZ01. The sequence continues at coordinate 4,889 of JBDTWT010000060.1, read as the reverse complement.
AGCGGGCAACGAGTTCGAGTGCACCGCCACCGATGACCAGGGCAACACCGGGACGGTCATCGTCACGCAGGACGACGACGAGGGCAACATCACCTGGAGGCTCGAGTAGCCCCTAGGTGGCGGGCCCCTCGGATACCCCTCGCGGAACCCTGGCCCGTTTCTCGACGGCGGCAGCCGTAAGCAGCTTCCGGATCTCAGCCGGCATCATCGGCGTATTGAAGTAGAAGCCCTGCCCGAGGGCACAGGGCCGGGTACCATCGGCAACCTTGGAGATCGGGCCGAATATCCACGCGGTGCGCCTGCGGAGCTCGACCGCGTTCCTGTTGGCCGAGGAGGAGCTCACGCTCATCGACGCCGGGATGCGAGGTTCGGGACGACGTTTCGCCGCGTACCTTCACCACATTCGGCGCTCGCCGTCGGAGCTCACGAAGCTCATTTGCACGCATGGGCATCCAGATCACATCGGTGGTGTGCGCGAGATCGCAACGCACCGGACGGAGGTGCTCATGCACCCGGCCGACGCCGACGGGCTGCGCGTCCGGCTCCGCGACGTGGTGCGTCGCCCGCGGACCGGCCTGCTCATCGCGTTCCTTACGCGTGGACCGGAGGACGTTCGCCCCATCGTCGACGGCGACGTGATCCCGGTGGCCGGTGGCCTCGAGGTGATCCATACCCCGGGCCACACTCCGGGAAGCGTCTGCCTCTACGCGCGTCGGCATCGGCTCCTCTTCACCGGGGACGTGCTGCAGGTCATTCGCGGCCGGCTGGCGTTCGCCAGCCAGCTCTTCAGCGACGACATGCACATGGCTCGCCGATCGGTGCAGCGGCTGGCTGAGCTGGACGTCGGGACGATTGCCTTCAGCCACTACCCACCGTGGCGAGACGGGGCGACCGACGCCCTGCGCGCGCTCGCGCGGCGGGGAGCCGCAACGTGAGGCGGACGAGCGATGGATCCGATCCCAGGCTTCGAGCAGGGGATGTGTCTTCTTCTTGCGACCCAGGCCCAAGAAGCTCATTTCACAGGGATTCGACGGCCGCGCGGATCTCGGCGGTCGCCTGGTTCGGGTCGACGTCGATGCCGAAGCGCATCGGCTTGCCGAAGACGACCTCGACGTCCCCGCGCAGCGACGTCCCCCGCGCACCCTTGTCGAACCGGCTGTATCGGTGCACCTTGAGGCGCATCGGCACCACGGGAATCGCGCCGTGAATGGCGACCAGCCCGGTGCCGGACTTGAACTCCTGGAGCGGTCCGCCGACGGTCAGCTGGCCCTCGGGATAGATGAGCACGCTGTAGCCGCGATCCAACCGCGCTCCCAGCAGGTCCAGGCTGCGGCGGACGGCCCCCTCGCGCGCCAGCGGGAACGCGTTGCCGATCAGGCTGGCCATGAATCCACGGAAGCGCGATTTGAAGATCCCATCGAGGGCGGCGGCGACGGAGAGCTTCCAGCGCCAGCGCAGTGGGATCGCGGTCAGGATGACGGCGTTGTCATTGTGCAGGTGGTGGTTCGGCGTGAAGAGCACCGGCCCCTTCAGGCCATCGAGGTGCTCCAGTCCGCGCACGCGGCGCCGGTAGACGAGCGTCACCAGCGGCTGGACGATGAGCTGCTGGATGCCGATGCGCAGCACGCGAAGCATGGGGTTGAGTGGCCAAGCGTAGATGCCCTCCTCGGGCACCGCGCCGGCCGCGGCGCCGGCATCGAGCCGCGCCTGCAGGGCTCCGACGGTCTCCTCCGGATCGAGGTCCCCGTCGTCGATATAGACGCCGAGGTCCTCCTCGATGAGGCTCAGCAACTCGACGCGCCCCAACGAGTCGATGCCCAGGTCGGACGAGAGGCGGGCGTCGGGGCCGATGAGGTCTGGCTGCACGCCCTCCAGCTGCCCGACCAGCCTTTCGACGGCGCTCGCCGCCGCCGCCGGCTCCGTCGCATCGGGCGGCGGAGCGGATCCCGCACCGGCCTCTGCCCAGGCAAGCACCTCGGGCTTGCGCACCTTCATCGAGGGCGTGCGCGGGAAGTCCTCGTCGGGCCAGACGCTGAAGCCACGGATCTGCTGATGTCCGCCGAGGCGGGTATTCGTCTCGCGGACAACGCCGGCCGCATCGGCGCCTTCGTGAAGGATCAGGACGGCGTGGACCTGGATGTCGCCTCCAGGCTTTTCGACCCCGACCACGGCGGCGTCGCGGACGCGCGCGTCGCGGATCAGGATCTGCTCGACGTCGTCGGGGTGGACCTTGGTGCCGTCGGGCATGACGAGCATGTCCTTCTTGCGCCCGTGCAGGGTCAGGAAGCCCTCGTCGTCGAGGATGCCGTGGTCGCCGGTGTGATACCAACCGTCCTCGAGCACCGCTGCCGTGGCATCGGGACGCTCCCAATAGCCCTTGAACACGTTCGGACCGCGGACCAGGATCTCTCCGTCCGGGTTGATGCGCACCTCCACGCCGGGGATGACCTCACCGACCGTGCCGATCTTGTTGCGCTCGATGCGCGTGAAGGCCACCACTGGCGACGTCTCGGTCGCACCATAGCCCTGGAGCGAGGAGACGCCCATCTCCTCCCAGCGGCGCGCGATCGTCGGATTCATCGCGGCCCCGCCGACGGCCAGGTCGCGCAGCGCGCCGCCGAAGCGCGAGAGGACCGGACGGAAGAGGATGCGGCGCAGCGGGAGGGGAAGGTGACGGGCCAGGCCATGGAGCCGTTCGAAGGTCGCCCGCTTGCCGGTGGCATCGACGCGGCGCTCAACCGCGTTCGTCAGCAGCTTCACGATCTGGGGGACCGCGAGCAGCATCGTCACGCGCTGCTCGCGGAACGTGCGCGCCAGCACCGGCGGCTGGAGGCTCGTCGGATACACGACCGACGTCCCCGCAATGAGCGGCGCGAGCAACCCGGGGTTGAGCCCGTACATGTGCGACAGCGGCAGGATCGAGAGGAGCCGGGTTTCGGGCCCGATCGGCACCACGCTCCGCAGCGCCGCGGCATTCGTGGCGATGTTGCGATGGCTCAGCATCACGCCCTTCGGGTCGCCGGTCGTCCCCGAGGTGAACACGATCTCGGCCAGTGAGTCGGGATCGACATCGGGCCGCGGGAGCGACGGGCCGGTGCGGGCCTGGTCGACCAGCGACTCCACCGTCAGGACGGGCAGCTCCATGCGACTCGCGGCCTTCAAGGTCGGGGTGGAGGCCAGCACCAGTCGCGCGCCGGTCTGGGCGGCGACCTTCATCGCCAGGTCGTCGGTCGTCCGGTAGTCGAGCGGCACGACGACCGCGCCTGCCCACAGCGCGCCGAGGAAGGAGATGCTCCACTCGGGCCGGTTCACCGCCCAGATGATGATGCGGTCTCCTGCCTTGACGCCCGCGCCGCGGAGGAGATGGGCCACTCGCGGGACCTGCTCGCCGATGTCCGCATAGGTCCAGATCCGCGTCCGGAAGCCGGGCTTGATGACCAGGGCTCGAGAGTTGCCATGCTTCGCGACGGCCTGCTCCGCCAGCTCGATGATCGTGTCCATGCTCTGGACCCCCGATGCGTGGACGCAAGTATCACCCCTCGCACTGCGGTGCAACTGCGGCACCGACTCGTCGTGCGGGGAATGTGGCGTGGAGGAAGGGGGGTATCCTCGGACCACCATGGGGAGGCGTGATCTCACGGGCTAGCACTTGCGCTCCCCGAGGCAGTGGACGCTGAATGGCGGGCCCGACCGGATTCGAACCGGCGATCTCCAGCGTGACAGGCTGGCATGTTTGGCCACTACACCACGGGCCCGCGGGAGTGACACGGTGGCCGAGGATAGCACAGGGCCCCGGCAGGCTCAGGAGAGCGGCCGGGACCTCAGCTCAGTCACCAGCCGAGCTCCGGCGACCGCATAGGCAGCCGCCCCGGCGACCGCCGCCGCGCCCGAGCCGATGACCGCCGCCGCCGCCTCCGGCCTGGCGACGGCCGAGGTCACGCCGGCGGCGGCCAGGGACAGCAGCGCCGCCGCCAGGACGGCCGCCAGCAGGATCCCGGCGCTGTAGCTCCAGCCGGCGTGCGCCCGGAGTCCGCCCAAGACCGCGACGTGCGCGAGGCCAACGACCAGCAGACCGAACGAGAACGCACCGACGGCCCGCGCCAGCGCGTCGGCGCCGATGGCAAGTGGCGGCAGCACGCCCAGCAGCCACCCGGCGGCGAGTGCCGCCAAGCCGAGCCCGGCTGCGCCAGCGATCAGCCACAGCGCGGCACCCGCACGGAGGACGGTGCGTGCCATCCGGCGCGCGAGCGCCTAGCGGCGGGGGCGAAGGAGCAGGATCGACGCGGCGCCGAAGACGAGCGCGGCGACCGTCAACCCAACCGCCAGGACCACGTCCGGGGGCGGCTCCGCCATGACGAGCACGACGCCGAGGGCTGCCAGCGCGGCGGTGAACCCGGCGAGGATCCCCGTCCCGAGCCAGGCCCGGCGTGCGCGGGCGAGGACCCCCACCCCGCCAGCCGCGAGCAGGCCGCCGAGAGCAATGAGGCCGACGCCGCCGAGCGTCGGCAGCAGCGTGAGCGCACCGATGTCGGGGGGCGGGTCGCCGCCGTAGCGGGCCTGCGTCGTGAGCGCCATTGACGTCATCCCGACGCCGGTGATAACGAGCGCGATCCCGCCCACGACCACCGCCACGGTCGCGGCAGCCGTTGCCTCGCTGAGGTGCGCGGGCGCGAGCGAGTGATGGGCGCGTCCGCGCGCACCCGCGGCGGAAGCGGCGCGTATCGGTCTGCGGCTGGTCATGGGCGACGGATTGTAGCGGTGCTAGGCTTCGCGCCCCACATCCCCAGGCGCTCACCAGACCGATGCCGCCGCGCGCCGCGGCGCCCGCACGAGGAACGACGATGACCCAGGCCCCGTCGGATGCCGACGCCCGATTCGACCGCACCGCC
>JBDTWT010000059.1:0-8925 GCA_040006555.1 Chloroflexota bacterium | reverse complement strand
GTTCTCGCTCAGCGTCCGGCCACCGTTGGCGTCGATCCAGGCGACCTATCGGCCATGCTGTCGACGGTGAGGTCGACGTGCATGCGGTTCTTCACCGTCTTCGGCTCCGGGACCGGCTGGAAGCCCATGCGCGGCTGATCGGGGAGCTGATGCAGGAAGATGCACTCCGGCCACGCGGTCTCGACCTCGGTGCCGAGCAGCTCGGACCAGAACCGCGCGAGGCGCGGGGCATCCGCGCAGTCGAGGATCACGCTCGTGATCCGGGCCCCCATCAGTGGCCGCGCTCCGGCCCGTGCCCGTTCTCGGCGACGTGCGCCGCGACGACCTTCTCGGCAATGGCGTGCGGCACCTCCGCGTAGTGGTCGACCTTCGAGCTGAACCGCCCCCGGCCCTGCGTGATCGAGCGCAGCTCGGTGGCGTAGTGGAACATCTCGGCCTGCGGGATCTGAGCCTTGAGGCGCTGGATGCCGTCCGCGGAGTCCATCCCGAGCACGTGGCCGCGCTTCGACGTGATCTGGCCCATCACGTCGCCCATGTACGCGTCGGGAACCACCACGTCGACCTCGAGAATCGGTTCCAGTAGCGCGGGCGACGCGGCCTCGAAGGCGCGCTTGAGGGCCTGTGAGGCGGCGACCTTGAACGCCATCTCTGAGCTGTCGACTGTGTGGTACGAGCCGTCGACGAGCGTGACCTTGAGGTCGACCACCGGGTAGCCCGCGAGCACGCCCTCGGACATCGCCTCGCGCAGCCCCTTCTCGACAGCGGGGATGTACTGCTTCGGGACCACCCCGCCGACGATCCTGTCGCCGAAGGCGAAGCCCGATCCCGGCTCACCGGGCTCGAACTCGATCACCACGTGCCCGAACTGCCCGTGCCCGCCGGTCTGGCGCTTGAACCTGTTGTCGATGCGGGCCGCCGATCGGATCGTCTCGCGGTACGGCACTCGCGGCGTCGCCGTCCGCACGGCCGCGCCGAACTTGCGCTTCAGGCGATCGACGATGACGTCGACGTGGGCGTCGCCCATGGCGGTCAGGATCGTCTCGGACGTGCCCTCCTCACGGTGAACACGCACGGAGGGCTCTTCCTCCACGAGCCGATGCAGGGCGTTGCCGAGCTTGTCGAGGTCGGCCTTCGATTCCGGCTCGATCGCCACCTGGAGCGAGGGCTCGGCGAACTCGAAACGGGGAAGCTCCAGCGCCTGGGCTCGGTCGCCCACAAGCGTGTCGCCGGCCGCGGTGGAGGTCAGCTTCGCCACGGCGGCGATGTCCCCGGCGGAGACCTGTGGCACCGGCTCCTGGTCCTTGCCCTGGATGGCGAGCAGGTTGCCGATGCGCTCCTCCTCCTTGCGGCTGGCGTTGTAGATGTGTCCCTGTGAGCGGAGGCTGCCGCTGATCACGCGGAAGTACGTGAGGCGTCCGACGAACGGATCGGCGGTCGCCTTGAAGACCTGCGCCACGAACGGGCCGTTCGGGTCCGGCGTTATCTCGGTTCCGTCCGAGGTTCGGCGGGCACCCACCTCGGCGGGGGAGGGGACGTGCTTCGCGATCATGCTGATGAGCTCGCGCACGCCGATGTTCGATGTCGCGGAGCCGACGAAGACCGGCACGACGCTGCCCTCGCGCGTGCCCTTGTGCAGGGCGGCCTCGATCTCGGCGTCGCTGAGCTCCGCGCCTTCGAGGTACTTCTCCATGAGCTCGTCGCTCGCCTCCGCCGCCGCCTCGACGAGGGCGTCGCGGCGTGAATGCTCGATGCCCTCGAGCTCCGTCGGGATCGGCACCTCCGTCGGCGTGCCGTTCTCGTAGACGGTCGCGTGCTCCTCGATGACGTCGACGTAGCCGCGGAACGTTGCGGCCGATCCGATGGGCAGGTAGACCGGGGCGATCTTCGGGCCGAAACGAGCCTTGAGTTGCTCGAGCACCGCGTCGTAGTTCGCGTTCTCGCGGTCCATCTTGTTCACGAAGATCATGCGCGGCAGCCCGCGCGCATCGGCCAGGCGCCAGACCTCCTCGGTGCCGACCTCGACTCCCGCTGATGCGTCGACCACGACGATCGCGGCGTCGGCGGCGGCCAGCGCCTCGATGACGTCGGCCTGGAAGTCCGCGTAGCCGGGGGTGTCGACGAGCGTGATGCGCACCCCCTCGTGCTCGAGCGTGGCGACGGCGAGGTTGATGCTCTGCCGGTGCTTGTGCTCGTCCGGGTCCCAGTCGAGCGTCGTAGTGCCGGCCTCGATGCTGCCGAGACGGCTGATGGCGCCAGCGTCGAAGAGCATCGCCTCAGCGAGGCTCGTCTTCCCGGCGCCACCGTGGGAGATGAGTGCGACGTTCCGGATCCTGTCGGGGGAGGTCGGCTTCATCGGTGCTCCTTGCGCATGCCGTGTCGGAGTCGCCGAGGCCGATGGTTCCGCCTCGAGCGCCGTGAGGGTGCGAGGGTGGACGGCAATTATAGGAACCGGCGCGCGCGGGCTAGAATCGGCCGTCCCCGGACCCCGAGGAGAGCGAATGTCAGGCCACAGCAAGTGGTCCCAGATCAAGCGGCAGAAGGGCGCCAACGACGCGAAGCGTGGGGCGCTCTTCACCAAGCTCGCCCGCGAGATCATCACCGCCGCCCGCCAGGGTGGGGGAGACACCGAGGCGAACTACCGCCTGCGCATGGCCGTCGACAAGGCGAAGGCCAACTCGATGCCGGCCGAGAACATCAAGCGCGCCATCGAGAAGGCGACCGGCAGCGGAGCCGATGCGGAACAGTACGAGGAGATCACCTACGAGGGCATCGGCCCCGCCAACGTGGCCGTGATCGTGGCGGCGATGACGGACAACCGGAACCGAACCGCGTCGGAGATCCGCAGCGTCTTCTCGAAGATGGGCGGGTCGCTCGCACCCGTGGCCTGGCAGTTCGCACAGAAGGGGATCATCAGCATTCCGCTCAACGGGCGGGACTCCGACGAGGTCACCCTCGCTGCCATCGACGCGGGCGCCTCCGACGTCAGCCCACCGGACGCGGGCGCGATCGTCGTGATGACCGAGCCCGCCGACCTCGAGTCCGTGCGTCGAGCACTCGCCGATGGCGGCTACGAGGCTGACTCCGCGGAGCTCAGCATGGAGCCGACGACGCGCGTGGAGATCGCCGACGAGGGGACGGCCAAGCAGGTCCTCATGTTCACCGAGCGGCTCGAGGACCTCGACGACGTCCAGAACGTGTACGCCAACTTCGACATCCCCGGCGAGCTCCTGGAGCGCCTCGAGGCGCAGGTCGTCTAGGCGGTAAGCCGCCGCCAAGGCGCCCGCTGCCTGATGAGCCCATGGCGCACCGGAGCGGGGTGATCATCAATCTACCGGCCGCGCGGCGAGCTCTTGGATAGCTGCGCCGGCCGGGGCGCCCACCGGACTGCTCTGGTTCGAGTTCCTGCCAGATTCATACGGCAGCCTGATTCGCAGCCCGGAACGGGTCCGGCCACGCCGTAGTGCAGTCCTGGAGCCGCATATGACTACGGATCGGCGCTTAGTGCGGCCCTGAGATGAATCTGGCAGGTCGCCGCCGGATAACGCGGCCGTCAGATGAACCTCGTACGCGGTCAAGTCCAAAGAGCACGCGGCCGCGACCGGCGCGGGGTGGGGTGGACGGGTACCATCGGGCCGTGATCACGCTCGGCATCGACCCCGGCACCGCCATCTGTGGCTTCGGCGTCGTCTCGCTCGACGGGGCGTCCGTGCGGCTGGTCGACGCGGGCTGCATACGCACGACGTCGGACGGGACCGATGCCCAGCGCCTGCGGCAGCTCCACGCCGCGCTCGCCGAGCTCATCGCGATGCATGACCCCGTCAGGATCGGAGTCGAGCGGCTCTTCTTCCAGCGAAATGTCCAGACCGCGATGACGGTGGGACAGGCGCGCGGGGTCGCGCTCCTCGCTGCGGCGCAGGCCGGCATACCGGTCGATGAGCCCACGCCGAACGAGGTGAAGCAGGCCGTCTGCGGCAACGGCGCCGCCGACAAGCGCCAGGTGGCCGCGATGGTCGAGCGCCTGCTCGGCGTGAGCCTGGCGACGACACCGGACGACGCGACCGATGCGCTGGCGATCGCCATCGGCTGCGCGTATCGCGCGGCGTCCATGCCGAGGGCGCTCGCCGGGTGATCGGCTCGCTGCGCGGTCGGGTGACGCACCTGGGGCTGGACTCGGTGCTCATCGAGGTCGGCGGCATCGGCTACCGGGTCGTCGCCAGTCCGGCGCTCCTCGCGCGCCTGCGGGCGGGCACCGAGGCCTCGATCTACACCCATCACCTGGTGCGCGAGGACCAACAGGCGCTCTTCGGGTTTGCCACGACCGAGGAGCTCGCCTTCTTCGAGCTGCTCATGACCGTCTCGCAGGTCGGTCCCAGGCTCGCCCTGGCGATCACCGCGGCGCATCCCGTCACGAAGCTCCAGCTCGCCATCGTCAGCGACGACGCCGACGTCTTCACCTCCGTCTCGGGCGTCGGGCGCAAGACGGCGCAGCGCATCCTGCTCGAGCTGAAGGAGAAGGTGCACGCCGCCGGCATTGCCGTGGGCCCCGGCGCCGCCGCCGATTCCGACGTGGTGGCGGCCCTGGAGTCGTTGGGCTACTCGGCCCAGGAGGCGAGACGCGCGGCGAGCGCGGTGGCGGGCGGGGACATCGGTCTCGACGTGCGCATCAAGGCCGCCCTCCAGGAGCTCGCCCGGGCCCGGTGACCGAGGAGGCGCCTACTGTCGCCTCAGGACCAGGCCGATATGCCCGTAAGGGGGTCGCGGGTCGCTGTACGAGCGGATGCGCGGGTCCCCTGGGGATTCGGCGGCGACGTCCCAGAGCCGGTTCTGCGCGTCGAAGCTGACCTCGGCGAGCTGCGGCCAGCGATCCAGCATTCGGGTCCCGACCTCGTTGACGAGGTGCTGGATCGAGAGGCTGACGAACTCGTGGAAGACGGCGGCGGCGAGGTCGGCGACCTGCTCGCTGGCCACGTACCGGGCGGGATCGGCGAGCACCGCGTGGGAGGGATCCGTGTATCGCCAGCCCACGTCGCACCAGATGTAGAGCGGCCGATCCGGACGCTCAGGGAGCGTGGTGTGCTCGTCACGGGCGAAGTCGGCGAACGCGGAGCCGGTGACCTTGATGAGCTGCAGGCCGGCCCGCCCGGACTCGTGATCGGTGATGCGGACCGTGCCGCCCTCGTCGCGCTCGAGGTCCAGCCGGGCCGTGCCCTGGTCGCATCGGTCTCGGGAGAAGAGGCGATCGGACGAGGCGAAGCCTCCCGCGTTCGCGTCGGGCACGATGGCCGCCGGGAACGGCAGGTCGCGCCCGAGCATGGTGATGCGCTCCATGTGCGGATACGTCTCGAGGAAGGCGGTGCCGACCTCCAGGAGCCACTCCTCCAGCGTCCGCGCCCGTGCCGTCAGCGAGGTGGCGTGGATGAAGTTCTTCATCGTGTCGGTGGCCACGACGCGTCGGTTGTCGCCCTTCGTGTAGGCCTCCAGGAACTGTGTGCCGCGCACGACGACCTCGAACTCGACGGCGACGAGGGCGTTGTCGCGCCCCGTGAACGGCGACTCCGGGATGGGCGTGATGCCGGTCAGCGGCTCGGCGTACGTGCGATACACCCGCACCTCGGCCTTGCCGTAGTGGATCTCGTGCTTCATGCGCGGATGGTAGGGCGCGATCCCGCGCCTGCCCGCAGCGCGCGGAGCCGATCCTCCGCGATCGACACCACGTCCGCCAGCGCGCGGCGCAGCTCCTCGTCGCCGTCGGCGATGAGGGCGTCCTCGATCACCGAGACGATGGCGCCGCGCGGCCGCCCCGCGACGAACACCACGAAGCGAAAGCCGAACCGTTCCTCGTAGGCCTCGTTGAGCTCGTGCAGGCGGCGCGCGATCGCCGCGTCGGCCTGGTTCGGCGCTCGGTCGTATCCCTGCTCTCGGTACGACAGCGGTGAGACCGCGGTCGGGTCCGCGCCGATGCGTGGGTGCGCGTTCAGCAGCTCGACCTGGTCGGGTCGGCTCATCTCGCGTGCGACCCGACGCGCCGCGCGGAACAGCGTCCTCATCCCGTCGAACGGCCGGGCTTCCGCGAGCCGCGCGAGGAAGCTCGGCGCGCCCTCGAACAGCGGCGCGAGCGAGTCGGCGAACTGGCGGGGAGACATCTCGTTCAGCCGCCTGACGGGCGGGAAGGCCTCAGCGGATCCCCTGTCAGGCATCGATCAGCTGCCGCGGTAAGTGCTCATGCCGAACGGACTGAGCAGGAGCGGCACGTGGTAGGAGCGGGAGGTATCGGTCACGCGGAGCGCGAGCGCGGCGCTCTGGAAGAACGCGTCGGGATCATCGGCGTAGCCACCCACGTCGAAGGCGAGCTGGTAGTCGCCCTCGGTGAGCTCGCCGCCGTCGAGGAGGTCGCGGATGCGACCGTCCGCATCGGTCTGGAGCTCGCTCAGCAGCTCGGGGCGCCCGCCCTCGTCCAGCCGGAAGAGCGCCACGCCCACGCCCTGCGCGGGCTCGCCGCTGGCGAGGTCGAGGACGTGGGTGCTGATCGTGGAGCGGGCTTCGGCCATCGGCGAATGATGACCGATTCACCGCCCTCCCCGCTATCCTCCGCGCATGGCCGATCTGGCGATCCGCGTCGGGGACCTGCGCTTCACGGCGCGGTGGGAGAATGCCGCGCCGCTCACTCGTGAGGCGCTGCGGTCGTGGCTGCCGATTCGCTCGCAGCTGATCCACTGCCGGTGGAGCGGCGAGTCCACCTGGATCCCGTTCGGCGAGAGACGGCCCGATGTCGGATACGAGAACCACACGTCCCACCCGTCACCCGGCGAGCTGCTCGTCTACGTGGGCGACATCAGCGAGTGCGAGATTCTCTTCCCGTATGGCGCCTGCATGTTCAACTCGAAGCTCGGGCAGCTTGCCGGCAACCACTTCGCGACGATCGTGGAGGGACGGGAGCAGCTGCCGGAGCTCGGGCGCCGGACGCTCTGGGAAGGTGCCCAGGAGATCGAGATCAGCGAGGAGGCCTGACTGATGGAGTGGGTGATCGCAGGAGCTGCTCTCCTGATCATCGCGGCCTTCGTCATTGGATCCATGCGCCGTGCGGCAGCGCCACGCCCGCAGCCGCGGGCCGACCGTCGTGATGACGGGACGGGTGCGGCCCTCGCGACGGGGGTGATCGTCGCCGGAGCCGTCGCGACCGATCCGGACCCGGACCCGAACGCCGATCCCGCCGATGGTGGCGGTGGCTGGGGCGGTGGCGGCGGGGGAGGCGGCGGGGGAGGAGGCGGAGGGCGGCGACGGGGGGAGCTGACCGCCTGACCGACCTGGTCATCGCCGGCGGCACCGTCGTCACTCCGGACGGTGTCGCGACGGCCGACGTCTTTGTCCGTGGTGGCCGCATCGAGGCCATCGGCCCGGCACTGAGCCGTGACGAGGCGGAGGTCATCGACGCGACCGGGCTGGTGGTCCTGCCGGGGGTCATCGACGTGCACACGCACCTGCGCCTGCCGGATCCCGAGCACCCCGGTCGCTTCGCCCAGGACACGGCCGCGGCGGCGCGCGGCGGGACGACCACCGTCCTGACGTTCAACAACCCGGGCACCGGCATCAGCGAGGCCGGCTCGCAGTCGCTGCTGCGTGGGATGGAGGAGTTCCGCCAGCGGACGGCGGGGGAGTCGGCGATCGATTACGGGCTGTGCGCGGTCCTGAGCGGCCAGCAACAGGACCCGATCGGCGAGCTTCCGGCGCTCATCGAGGCCGGCGTGCCGACGTTCAAGGCGTTCATGGTCTACGACTTCCGCCTCCCGGATGATGATCTCGAGCGGGCGATGCGTGTCGCCTCCGCGCACGGCGGCATGCTCCAGGTGCATTGCGAGGAGCCGGCGATCATCGAGCCGCTCGTCGCGGCCGCGTTGAGCCGTGGCGAGGTCGGCCCGCGAGGCCACGCGACCACGCGCCCGCCCCGGGCCGAGGGTGCCGCGACGCGCAAGGCGATCGAGATGGCCCGCCGTGCGAACGCGGCGCTCTACGTCGTCCACCTGTCGTGCGAGGAGGCGCTCGAGGCGGTTGCCGATGCGAAGGCCCGTGGTGAGCCGGTCTACGCCGAGACCTGCCCGCACTACCTCGCGCTGACCGATGCGCTCTACGCCGATCCGGACGACGCCGAGGTCATGAAGCGGGTCATCTCTCCGCCCCTCCGCTCCCGTGGCGACGTCGAGGCACTGTGGGCGGGACTCCGCGACGGCATCCTCGACGTGGTCGGCAGCGACCACGTCCCGGATCGGCTGGACACCGAGAAGCGTCTGCCGGCTCCACGGTTCCCGGAGATCAGCAACGGCGGCCCGGGCATCGAGACGCTGCTCGCGCTCGTGTACTCGGAGGGCATGGCGAAGGGCCGCATCGGCCTGGAGCGGCTGGTCGAGGTGCTCGCGGGCACGCCCGCACGGCTGTTCGGGCTGCCCGCCAAGGGCGCCATCGAGGTCGGCCGGGACGCGGACCTCGTGCTGCTGGATCCGGCCGCGCGCCGGACGATGCGGCAGCGGGACCTTCACCACACCAGCGACTACACGCCGTTCGAGGGGATCGAGCTCACCGGTGAGGTCCGCGACGTCCTGCTCAGGGGTCGGTCGGTCACGCCCGGAGGCGGCCGCTACCTCGAGCGGGCGGCTCGGCCGGCCTAGACGAGGGCCCGCGACGCCATCGTAAGATCCACGCTCCCCGGCAGCCCGCGCTGCCACGCCCACTGAGGAGAGACCGCTTGCCAGGTGCCGGCCGCGGCCGTCCGGCGGCCACCGTCATCGTGCCCGCCTTCAACGAGGAACGAGCGCTGCGCGTCGTGCTGGCGGCGCTCGCCCCGCTGCGAGGGCGGGGGATCGACGTGGTGGTCGTGGACGACGGCTCGACGGACGAGTCCGCCCGGGTCGCGCGCGAGGCCGGCGTGCGCGT
>JBDTWT010000058.1:0-8965 GCA_040006555.1 Chloroflexota bacterium | reverse complement strand
GGGGCTCGGCCGGTACACGAGGTCCAGGACGGCCATCTCGGCCCGCAGCAGGTCGGCCGGCACGGGCGTCTCGTCCGAGCCGGTGCCGATCGGCGTCGCGTTCACCAGCAGGTCGGCCGCCTGCAGGGCCTCGGACAACCCCGGCCAGCGCGCGCGGTCGACCACGACGACGTCCTGGCAGCCGGAGGCGATGAGCGCATCCACGACCGCCCTCGACGCCCCGCCCGCGCCGAGCACGACCGCGTGGCGAACCCCGGGTGGCAGCTCGGCCGTGAGCGCCGGCAGGTCGGTGTTGCGTGCCACCAGGCGGTCGCCCACGCGAACGATCGTGTTCGCCGCGCCGAGCCGCTCCACCTCCGGCCCCAGCTCATCAACGAGCTCACACACCGCCAGCTTGTGCGGCTTCGTGACGTTCGCCCCGATCCGGCTCGCGGCCCGGAGCGCCTCGACCTCCCCGGGCAGCGCCTCGGCCCCGACGTCGCGGAGCTCGTACCGCGCGTCGAGCTGGAGTGCGGCGAACGCGGCGTTGTGCATTGCCGGGGACGCGGAGTAGCCGATATCGTCGCCGAGCAGCACCGCGAGCGTTGTCATGCCCGCCGTCGCTCCGTGCGCCGGCGCCGGCGCGTCACGGCCGCTCGCAGGTCACTCATCGTGTCTCCGCCGAACGAGAACAGGAGCTGGTCGGCCAGGACGAGCGCGACCATCGCCTCGCCCACGATCGCCGCGCGCGGCAGGACGGTGACGTCCGAGCGCTCGATGTGCGCGCGGCCGGGCTCGCCGGTCGCGAGGTCGAGGCTCGGCAGGGGAGTGCGAAGGGTCGAGACCGGCTTCTGCGCGGCGCGGATGACGATCGGCTCGCCGTTGCTGATGCCGCCCTCGATCCCGCCCGCTCGGTTCGTCCTGCGCCGCCACGCGTCCGACGCCTCGTCGACGACGTCGTGGACCCGGCTTCCGCGCCGGTCGACCGTGCCGAAGCCAAGCCCGATCTCCACGCCCTTGACGCCGGGGATCGCCATGGTGGCGCCCGCCAGCTGGCCGTCGAGGCGGGTGTCCCACTCCGACGACGAGCCGAGGCCGATGGGCGCGCCTTCGACGACGACCACGAACGAGCCGCCGATGGAGTCGCCCGCCTCCTTCGCCGCGTCCACCTCGGCCAGCATCTCTCGCTCCGCCTCGGGGTCAGGGCAGCGCAACGGCGACGGCTGGGCGAGGTCCCGCTCGAGCCATCCTTCGGGGATCGCGTCCAGGATGTCCTCCGCGTCGGGGAATGCGCGCACGGGGCCCAGCTGGTCGACGAAGCTCCAGATGCGCACCCCGCAGGTCGCCAGGAGCTGCCGGGCGAGCGCCCCGGCCACGACGCGCGTGACGGTGGACCGCGCCGACGCCCGCTCGAGGACGTCTCGGACGTCGTCCGCGTCGTACTTGAGCGCGCCAGCGAGGTCAACGTGCCCCGGGCGGGCGCGCGTGATCGGCTTCGGCCGACGGTCCGCCGGGATCGGCTCGACCGACATCCGCTCCGTCCAGTTCTCCCAGTCTCGGTTGTCGACCGCAAAGCCGATAGGGGAGCCCAGCGTGCGCCCGTAACGAATGCCGGCGGTCCAGCGCACCCGGTCGTGCTCGATCTGCATGCGGCGGCCGCTGCCGTACCCGTGCTGACGCCGCGCGAGGTCGCGGTCCACCCCTCGGGTGCTCACCCGCATGCCTGCCGGCAGCCCCTCGAGGATGCCCGACATGCCCGGCCCATGCGACTCGCCGGCGGTGAGGAGGCGGATACGCCGCATCAGGCGGTCACCGCCGCGAGGTCGTCCCAGAAGGCGGGGTACGAGACCGCCACGCAGCCCGGGTCGTCGAGCTCGACGCCGGCCGCGATCCCGGTGACCGCCGCGACCGCGAACGCGATCGCGATCCGATGGTCGCCGTGCGTCGTGACCGCTGCCGCCCGCGGCGTCCCGCGCCGCACGCGCCAGCCGTCCGCGAGCTCCTCCACGTCGGCGCCGATGGCCTCGAGCCCGGCGACCATGGCCGCGATGCGGTCCGTCTCCTTCACCCGCAGCTCGGCGGCGTCGCGCAGCTCTGACGGCTCACCGACCGACGCCATGGCGATCGCGATGAGCGGCAGCTCGTCGATGAGGTCCGCCACCTCTCCGCCCGCGATCGTCACGGAGCGCAGCGGCCGCCCCCCACGCACCGAGATGTCGCCGACGGGCTCCGGACCCGCCACGTCGGTCACCCGCGTCTCGATCTCGGCCCCCATGCGCTGGAGAAGGCCGACGAGCCCCAGGCGGGTCGGGTTGAGGCCGACGCCGGTCATCGTCAGCTCGGCGTCCGGGTGGAGCGCCGCGGCGACCAGCCACGCGGCCGCCGCGGACGGATCGCCCGGCACCGCAAGCTCCGAGGGCCGCGGGCGCGCCGGGCCGGTGACGATCGTCACCCGGCCGTGGCGATGGATCGGCACGCCCATGAAGGCAAGCATCCGCTCGGTGTGGTCGCGCGTCGGCCAGGGCGTCTCGACGCTCGTGTCGCCGTTCGCGCTCATCCCCGCGAGGACGGCTGCGCCGAGCAGCTGGGCGCTGGCGACCGGCAGCCGGTGGCTCGCCCGCTCCAGTGGCGCATGGCCAACGACCGTCAGGGGCGCGTTGCCATCGGTCGTGCTGACCTCCGCGCCCGCGGCACGGAGCAGCTCCGCGACGCGCTCCATCGGGCGCTGGCGCAGCGACGGATCCCCGTCGAGGGTCGCGCGCAGCGCGATGCCGGCCACGGCGCCCGCGAGCAGCCGCATGGTCGTGCCCGAGTTGCCGCAGTCGAGCGCGGCGTCGCGCGACGGGCGGCCGACGATCACGTACCGCTCGTCGGACTCCTCGCCGACCGTGACGCCCAGCGCGCGGAGGCATTCGAGGGTGCTCAGCACGTCTCTGCCGGGCGCGTGCATCGTGACGGTGGTCGGGCCGCCGGAGAGCGCGCCGAAGATGAGCGCCCGGTGCGCGATCGACTTGTCGGCCGGCAGCGTCAGGCCGCCTCGCAGGCGGGCCGCTGGCAGGATGCGGGGCGAGGTTGAGGCCGGCGTCACCCGCCGGGTCCGGCCGCGGCGGCGGCCTCCGCCTCGGTCACCGACTGCGCATGCCGGCGCTGGACGGCGCGAGAGGCGCGCAGCACCGCGTCGAAGACCATGGTGAGCTCGACCGGCGTCATCGGCCCGTCCGTTCCGCTCGCCGCACGCTCGAGGAGCGCGCGCTCCCGATGCACGTCGTGGCCGTGCGCGTTCGGCGCGCGCCGGCGCTGCACCTCGAGCGCCAAGGCTGCTCGCTCCTGGACCATCGCCGCCAAGCGTGCGTCGAGATCGTCGATCCGATCGCGCACCTCCTCGATCCCGTCAGCCGCGAGCGGCGACGCAGCCGGAGGCTGCGCGGGCCTGGAATCGGCCGAGCGCACGAACTGCAGCCTGCGCAGCTCGTCCATGAGCGCGCCGAACTCCTCGAAGCTGAGGCTCTGGTCGCCGTCCGATCGGGCGTTGGCCGGGTCGGGGTGAACCTCGATGATCAGTCCATCGGCGCCGACCGCGGCGCTCGCGAGGGCCATCGGCGCCACCAGCGCGCGGTGGCCGGTCCCGTGGCTGGGGTCGACCGTGATCGGCAGGTGCGTCCGGGTTCGGAGGACGGGGACCGCCGAGAGGTCGAGCGTGTTGCGGGTGGCGGTCTCGAACGTGCGGATGCCGCGCTCGCACAGGATCACGTTCGGGTTGCCGGCCGAGAGGACGTACTCCGCCGCGAGGAGCCACTCCTCGATCGTCGCCGAGAGGCCGCGCTTCAGCAGGACCGGGCGCCGGCTCTGCCCGACCGCCTTGAGGAGCACGAAGTTGTGCATGTTCCGCGCACCGACCTGCAGGACGTCGATGTGCTCCTCGAACGCCGGGACGTCGGCGGGATCCACGACCTCGCTCACGACCGGCAGGCCGGTCGCCTCGTGGGCTTCGGCAAGGAGCTTCAGGGCGGGCAGCCCCAGCCCCTGGAACGAATAGGGCGAGGTCCGCGGCTTGAACGCGCCGCCGCGCAGGACGCGGGCGCCCTCCCGCTTGACGCATCGGGCCGTCTCGAAGAGCTGCTCCCGCGACTCGACCGCGCAGGGTCCCGCGATGACCACCAGCTCCTGGCCCTGCCCGATCTCCACGCCGTTGATGCGCACGCGGGTCCGCTCGACCTGGTGCTCGATGCTCGCCAGCTTGTACGGCGAGCTGATGCGGATGACCTGCTCGACGCCCGGCAGCGTCCCAAGGTGCGAGACGCGCTCGATGTCGCTGCCCACGACGCCGATGACGGTTCGCTCCTCGCCGACGCTGAGGAACGCCTCGAGGCCGTGCTCCTCGACCGTCCGCCTGACTCCGTCGATTTCGTCCTGCGTCGCCGTATGACGCATCACCACGATCATCGGTCTTGCCTTTCCGCTCATTCCCGCGCCGGGGAAACAAAAAACGCAGGAGCTTTCGCTTCCTGCGTCTGCGGGCACGAGTGCCTGCGCCGGCGAGATCTACTCGCCTGCCTCGTACCCGCTAGCCGTAAAACCACATCTGTGACATGTCCCGCGGACAGTAGAGGGCAGGTGAGCCGATGTCAACGCCTCCGACCCGCATCGGCCGCCGAGAGGATGGTTCGTCCGCCATCGACGGTCCACACGGCGCCGGTGACGTACGAGGCATCGGGTCCGACCAGGAAGCCGATGACCGCGGCCACCTCCTCCGGGGTCCCCAACCGGCCGAGCGGCACGTCCGTCCGGTGGTCGTCGGGAAGCAGCCGCTCGTCGAAATCGGTGGCGATCGCCCCGGGAGCGACGACGTTGATCCGCACGCCATCGGGTGCGCCGATCACCGCCATCGAGCGCGCGAGTCCCTCCAGCCCGGCCTTGGCGGCCGCGTAGGCGGGGGAGCGGAGCGAGCCCTCGACGGCTCCGACGATGCTTCCGACGAGCACCGCCGACCCACGGGCCGCGATGAGCGCCGGCATGCACACGCGCAGCGCCTCGTACGGGGCGGTGAGGTCGATCTGGAGAACCCCGTCCCAGTGCCGGCGGCTCTCCCACGGGCCGGACGGCGGGATGCCGGCGGAGCACACCAGGGCATCGAGGGAGCCCTCGCAGCGTTCGAGCGCGGCGCGCAGGACCGACTCGTCTCCCGCGTCGCCGACCAGCAGATCGGTGCCTTCGATCGACGAGCTCGTGCGGTCGATCCCCACCACGCGCCATCCGTCCGCGGCGAGCCGCCGTGCGGTCGCCCGACCGATGCCCGCAGCGGCCCCCGTGACGATGCCCGATCGCGCCACGGCTATGCGGCCTCGGCCGTGGCCGCCTCGAGCGCCGCGCGGAGCCGGACGACCGCCTCGTCCACCTCGTCGTCGGCGATGACGAGCGGCGGGACGAGGCGCAGGGTCGTCTCGCCGGTCGCGTTGACGAGGAGTCCCTGGCCCTCGCGGGCGACCGCCATCGCGCGCCTGGCGATCGGTCCAGCCGTTTCGATCCCGATCATCAGCCCGCGGCCGCGGATCTCGATGGCGAGCCCATCCGAGACGAGCGAGGCGAGGCCATCGGCGAAGCGCTTGCCGCGCGCAGCCGCGCGTTCGAGGAGGCCCTCGTCGTCGATCACCTGGAGGGTGGCGAGCGCCGCGGCCGCGCTGAGCGGGTTGCCACCGAGCGTCGTGCCGTGATCGCCCGGGTGGAATGCGGATGCCGACTCGCGCACCAGCAGGGCACCGATCGGCACCCCGCCGGCGAGCCCCTTCGCGAGGGTGACGACGTCGGGCACGATGGGCGTCTGCTCGAAGGCGAAGAAGGTGCCGGTGCGGCCGATGCCGGTCTGGATCTCGTCGAGGATCAGCAGGGCACCGACCCGGTCGGCCGCCTCGCGAGCCGCGAGCAGGTACTCGTCGGTGAGTGGATGGATGCCGCTCTCGCCCTGGATCGGCTCGAGCAGGATGGCCGCGGTGCGCTCGCCGACGGCGTGGTGCAGCGCCGAGACGTCGTTCATCGGGACCTGGATGAAGCCCTCGGGGAGCGGGGCGAAGGGCGCCTGGTACTTCGGCTGACCGGTCGCCGCGAGCGACCCGAAGGTCCGACCATGGAAGGAATCCGCGAGCGACACGATCTCGAAGGCGCCACGCTCGCCGCCATGGCGCCGCGCGAGCTTGAGGGCGGCCTCGTTCGCCTCGGTCCCCGAGTTCGTGAAGAACGCGCGATCGAACGGCGAGCGCGCGACGAGCCGCTCGGCGAGCTCGATCTGGGGAAGCGTGTAGTAGAGGTTCGACACCGTCAGGAGCGTGCGAGCCTGCGTGGCGACCGCCTCGGCGACGGCGGGGTGCGCGTGGCCCAGCACGTTCACCGCGATCCCCGCCACGAGGTCCAGGTACCGCCGCCCGGCCTCGTCCCAGACCCAGCACCCCTCGCCGCGCACGATGACGAGTGGCTGGCGAGCGTAGACGGGGAGGTGGACGCGCGCCTCGCGCTCGATGGCGCTGCTCACCGTCGCGACGGTGGTCGCGTGATCAGGCAATCGGAACGTCCTCACCGGCGCGGAGCGCCTCGAACTGGGCCCGGAGCCGGCGCAGCGCGTTGCGGTCTCGGCAGGCGATGAAGATCGTGTCGTCGCCCGCGATCGTGCCGACCACGCCGTCGAGCGGCAGGAGATCGACGGCGCGCGCGATGGCGTTCGCGCCACCGGGGGAAGTGCGCAGGATGAGGAGCGGCGACGCCTCGTCGATCGTGAGCGGCAGGTCGAGCAGAAGCCGCCGCAGCCGGTCCGCCGCGCCCGGATCGCGGTTGCTCGGCAGGTCGTCGCTGGCGAGGTAGACCGGCTGGCCGTTGCGGACGCCGCGCACCACCCCGAGCTCCGCGAAGTCGCGCGAGATGGTGGCCTGCGTGACCTTCACCGCCCGCTGGGCGAGCTCGGCGACGATCTGGTCCTGCGAATGGATCTCGCCGGTCGCGATGAGGCGGCGTATGAGCTGGCGACGGGCGAGGGGCTTCCGAAGGTCCTCGGTCATGCGGCCGTCACCACCGTGCCGGCCTCGGCGCCCTCCAGCGCCAACGCCAGGTCCGCGGCGGACCGGCCGTCGACGATCCGCACCTCGCAGCCGGCTCGGGCGGCCACCAGCGCGGCTCGCAGCTTGGGACGCATGCCGGCGCTGGCCGACCCGTCGTCCAACATTCGCTCGGCCTCGGCCACGCCGAGCCGCTCCAGCACGCGACCGTCGAGCTGGACCCCGGCGACGTCCGTGCAGAGGAGCAGGAGGCCGCCCCGCGCTGCGGCGATCGCGCCGGCCGCCTCGTCGGCGTTCACGTTGAGGAGCGAGCCCTCTTCGTCCATCCCGACCGACGCCACGACCGGCAGCAGGCCGCCGGCGACGAGCGTGTCGAGGATCGAGGGATCGGCACCGACCACCTCGCCCACCTCGCCGAGCTGGGGGTCGCGTCGGCGGAGCCGCAGCAGACCGGCGTCGGCGCCGGTGAGGCCGACCGCACTGCGGCCGGCGGCGCTCAGCGCGGCGACGAGCTGCGTGTTCACCAGCCCGCCGAGGACGGCGATCACGATCTCGAGCGTCTCCGGATCCGTGACGCGCAGGCCGTCATGCGTCCGTGGCTCCAGCCCCAGCCTGCGGCTCCAGCGCTCGACTTCGTTTCCGCCGCCGTGGATCACCACGGTCTCGCGCGGGACGGCGGCGGCGAGCAGCCGGACGCTCTCGGCGTGCTGCCCGGCGACCCCGCCGATCTTGATCGTGACCGGCCCGCCGCTCACGTGCGGTACTCGCTGTTGATCGCGACGTACTCTGCGGAGAGGTCGCAGCCCCAGGCCATGCCGGCTCCCTTCCCGATGCGCAGGTCGAGCCCGATGCCGACGACCTTCCCGCGCAGCACGCGACTGGCCGCGCGCTCGTCGAAGTCGGTCGGGGCGCCATCGTAGACGGTGATCGTCCCGATCTGGATGGCGAGCCGATCAGGATCCAGCCGCGCCCCGCTCCGCCCGGCCGCCGCAGCGATCCGTCCCCAGTTCGGGTCGCCGCCATGGACGGCGGTCTTCACGAGGCTCGAGCCCGCGACCGCGCGGGCCACCAGGCGAGCCTCGCGGTCGTCGCGCGCGCCCTGCACCGAGACGTCGATGCGGTGCTTCGCACCCTCGCCGTCTGCCGCGATCTGCTCGGCGAGTGACTGGCACACGGCCTCCAGTCCCGCGGCGAACGTCCGCAGCGCGGATCCGCCCAGCGCACGGCCCCCGGCTGCGCCCCCGGCGAGGACGAGCACCGTGTCGTTCGTCGACGGGTCGCCGTCGACGGTCACCTGGTTGAACGTGCGGTCGACCGTCTCGCGCAGCACGGTCCGCAGGACCGCCGGCTCGACCGGCGCGTCGGTCGTGAGGAAGGCGAGCATCGTGCCCATCTGGGGGTGGATCATCCCGGAGCCCTTCGCCATCCCGCCGATGCGGACCATCCGCCCCGCGCCGAGGTCGACTTCCACGGCCGCCTGTTTCGTCCGGGTGTCGGTCGTCATGATCGCCTGGGCGACCTCCGTGTCGGCGCGACGCCCGGCGTGTGGCCGCAACGCCGGCAGGACCGATGCGATCGCGTCCACCCGCAGCCGCGAGCCGATGAGCCCGGTCGACGCGGTGAACACGCTCCGCGCGGGCACACCGATGCGCTCGGCGACCAGTGCCTGGACGGCGCGCGCGTCGGCGAGCGCCGGCGCGCCGGTGCCCGCGTTCGCGCATCCCGCATTCGCGATGACCGCGGCGACGCGCCCACGCGACGCGCGCAGCGAGCGCATGGCCAGCTCGACCGGCGCCGCGCGCATCCGGTTGCGGGTGAAGGTCGCGGCGGCGGGAACCGGGCCCGCGTCGCTGACGATCAGGGCCACGTCCGGCCCGGGACCCGCGCGCAGGCCGGCGCGTGCGGCGGCCGCCCGAAAGCCGCGCGGCGCCGTCACGCCGCCGGGG
>JBDTWT010000057.1:0-9195 GCA_040006555.1 Chloroflexota bacterium | reverse complement strand
CGAGGCGTGAGAAGTAGTCGCGCACGAAGTCCTTGAGCGTGATCGGCACCTGCTGGCGGTCGAGCGCGCTCTGCGCGAAGTCGTTGAAGAGGTCGTAGACCGACTCGTACGGCACGACGCTGTCGTTGTCGAAGCCGATGCCAGAGCCGCTGCCGGTCTGGTCGGTCCCGCCATTGCCGCCGCTCCCGGCGACGAAGTCCGGATCGCCCGGGCGGCCCAGCCGGTCGAAGTCGGTCAGCACGCCCTGCTCGCCGTCGACCTCGAAGCCCTCGTTGCCTTCGCTCGGACCGTCGAAGCCGCCGGTTCGGAGGCCTCCGCCGGGGATGCGACGCACGTTCGTCCCGCCTCCGCCGCCCGGCTGGCTGCCGCTGCCAGGCTGGTTGCCGGCCCCCGGTTGGTTGCCGCTTCCGGGCTGGTTTCCGCTACCCGGCTGGTTGCCGCTTCCGGGCTGGTTTCCGCTACCCGGCTGGTTCCCCGGCTGACCCGACGAGCCTGGCTGCCCCGAGGCTCCCGGCTGCCCCGACGAGCCGGCACCCGGCTGCCCCGACGACCCCGGCCGACCGGAGCCCGCCGCGCCGGGCTGGCCGGGCTGGCCGGACGAGCCGGGCGCGCCGGATGAGCCGGGCTGGCCGGGGTTCGCGCCGGTCGGCTGTCCCGCCCGGGCGACCTGGCGAGCGCCCTCCTGCAGTGCTGACTGTGCGCGCGAGAGGTCGCGCTGGAGCTGCCGGTCGCGCTCCGACTGGCGGAACGCCTTCGCCGCCCGCTCGAGGGCCTCGGCCGCGGCCTGCTGGTCCTCCTCGCTTCCCGATCGGGCCGCCGTGTCCAGGGCGTCGGCCGCCTGCGCGAGCGCCTGTGCCACCTGTGGCTGCGACGCCGCACCCGCCTGGGCCGCCTGCCGCATCTCCGCGGCGCGAGCGGCGGCCTCCTCGGGAGAGAGCGACGCAACCTGGTCGGCGAGCTCTTCGAGGTCGTTCGCGGCCTCCTCCGGCTCTCCCTGCGGGTTGGCCTGCTCGTCGCCCGTGGCCGCCCGTGACGCGGCGCGGGCGAGCTGCGTGAGCCCGGCGTCGCGCTCGGCCGCCTGCGGGTCGGTCTGGCGCGAGAGCTGCTCCTGCACCGAGCCGATGCGCGCGAGCGTTGCCTCGCGGTCGTCGCCCTGCTCGCGCAGCTGCTCAGCGAGCTCACGGAGCTGCCGCTCGAGCTCCTCGCGCCGGGGGTCGGGGTTCTCGACGTTCTCCTCGCCGACCTCCTCTGCCACCTCGTCCACGCGCTCCGCGACCCGCTCGGCGGCTTCTCGCGCCGCGCGTCGCTGGGCGATGACTTGATCCTGCGGATTCGGCCACGCGACGAGCAGGAGCGTCATGGCGAGTCCGATGCCGGCCACGGCGAGCGGCCGGCGGGCGAGCCCGGGACGGAAGGCGCGCCGGATGTCGGTCTCGTTGAGCCGCGTTCGGGCATCGGCGAGCTGGCGCGCCTCGAGCTCGTCGGCCGCGTCGTGTCGGGCGAGCTCGAGCGCCGTCCCGAGGCGCTGGTGCAGGCCGAGCTCCTCGTCCGCGCGGCGAGCCGTCTCGACCAGGGAGGGTCGCCGCGTCGCGCTGATCGCCAGCCAGGCCACGACGCCGACCCCGATCGCGGCGCCGTGCACCCAGGGGAGTGCCTCGATCGGGAACGCGCGGCCGAGCAGCTGCACGAGCGCAAGCACGAGCGCGGTCCCGGCGAGCACGACAAGGCCGACACGGGCGGCGCGGCGCCACCAGAGGCGGCGGCGAAGCTGCCGAAGTCGGTTCAGGGTGTTGCGTCCGAGCCGTTCGACCACTGCGTCAGCCACGAGGCGATCGCTCATCGCTCAGGCTCCTCGGCCGGCGGTGGCTCGGAGCGCACCTCCTCGATCGTCGGGGTTCCCTCCGCGGCCGTGTCGACGGTCACGCCCGGTGTGGGTGACACGACCCCGCGGCGCGGCCGCCGGAAGGCCCAGCGCATGCCCGCCGGGACGACGAGGCGCATGGAGGCGAGGGTGAGGAGCACCGCGAGGCCGACGAAGGTGAGGGAGATACGGGGCCACCAGTAGCCGGATCCCGCCGCGCCGGCCTCCACCACGTTGCCGAACTGGTCGACGGGCACGCAGACGTTGCCGTTGCACTGCATGCCGCCGCCGAAGTTGAACTCCTCGCCGCGCAGCTGGGCCAGCACGCTGCTGATCGCGCCGAAGCCGCCGGGCTCGGTGTTCGCCACCACGTCGAGCATCGCGACGCCGGGGTTCAGGTACATGAGCTGCTCGGGCGCGCGGTCCTGCCGGCCGAACCCGGGGTTCGCGTCGTTTTGGTTCATGACGACGCTCCAGAAGATGAAGATCATCGTCGTGCCCAGCGTGAGCGCGAGGAGGCTGATATAGGTGAGCACCGTCGCGGTCTGCGTCCGCTTGAGCAGGGCGGAGAAGAACAGGCCGAGCGCGCCCAGCGCCAGCGCCGTGGCGAGCAGGACGAGCTGCTGGCGCACGATGTCATCGACCGATGCGCCGCCGTACATGAGCACGATCGCGCTGATCGGGATCGCGGCGACGATCATCAGCACCACGAAGGCGAGTGCGGCCGCCAGCTTGCCGATCACGATGGCCCCCGGGCGCATCGGCGTGCTGATCAGGAGGTCGAGGGTCTGCTTCTCGCGCTCCATGCTGATCTGCCCGCTCGTGAACGCCGGGGCGATGAAGCACACGAGGATCAGCTGGAAGATCGACAGCGTCGTGAAGATCGACTGGCCGATGAGGGCCGATGCGTTCGCCTGGCCGGTGCCGATGCCGCCGCCAAAGCCGCCACCGCGGGCAGCCGGGGCGATGATCGCGTACACGCCATAGGTGATGAGCGCCAGGATCGCGAGGTAGACGGTCAGGACGATGAACGCGCGGCGACCGCGCATCCGCGACCGGAGCTCCTTCACCATGATCGTGACCACGGAGGAGCCGAACTCGCGCAGCGGCGAGCGGCGCACCCCGCCGTAGGTCGCGCTCGTGGCGGTCATGCCGCCGCCTCCTCATCGGTCTGTCCGGTCACCTTCAGGAAGATCTCCTCGAGGTCGCTCGTCGCCTGGCTGAAGCCGACCACCCGGTGGCCGGCCTCGATCATCGTTCGCAGCACGTCCGCCTGCGCATCGGTGTCTCCGTCGAAGGCAACCTCCAGTCGGATGATCCCGCCGGGGTCGGCTGCAGCCTCCAAGACGTCGCCGACCCGTGAATCGGTTCGAAGCCAGTCCGCGGCGGCCGTCCGGGCCGTCTCGTCTCCGAGGATCTCGATCCGCAGCAGGGCGGTGGCCCGCAGCGATTGCTCGATCTCGTGGATGCTTCCCGAGCGCAGGAGCCTGCCGCGGTCGATGATCGCCACGCCGGTGCACATCTCGGCGAGCTCGGGGAGGATGTGGCTGCTCACCAGGACCGTCTTGCCCATCCGGCGCAGCTCGCGGAGGATCTCGCGCATCTCCACCCGAGCGCGGGGATCGAGGCCGGACGCGGGTTCGTCGAGGATCAACAGGGCCGGGTCGTGGACGAGCGTGTGCGCGAGGCACAGCCGCTGGCGCATTCCACGGCTCAGCGCCTCGACGTAGTCGCTGCGCTTGTCCTCGAGGCCGACGATCGAGAGGAGCTCGCCGATCATCGTCACCCGGCGATTCGCGGGGACGGCGTAGCAGCGCGCGAAGAAGTCCAGGTACTCCCACACCTTGAGGTCGTCGTAGACCCCGTAGAAGTCGGGCATGTAGCCGATGCGGCGGCGAACCTCGATCGGGTCGGCGTCGACCGGAATGCCGGTCACGTAGGCCTCGCCGGCGGTGGGGGCGAGCAGCGTGGCGAGGATCTTCATCGTCGTCGTCTTCCCGGCCCCGTTCGGCCCCACGAGGCCGTAGATCTCGCCCGGACCGACGCGCAGGTCGATGCCGGCCAGCGCGAGATGATCGCCGTAGCGCTTGACGAGCCCTCTCGTCTCGACGACCGGTGTCGGAGTCATCATTCGGCGATCACCCCGCCGACCTCGGCGCTCACGAAGACGCTGGCCTGGCCGAAGTTGGGATCGACCTGCTCCCCGGTGATGCGGACCTCGATGCGTCCGCCCGCGCTCATCGCGGTCGCCGGGTCCTCGATATCGAACGTTGCCTGCTGGCTGATGTCGCCGAGTGCGACCCACTCACCGGTCTGGGGATTGCGGACCTCCGCGGTGAAGCCCGCCGGCCAGAACCCGCCGAAGCCACCCTGGTCCTGGAACACCATCCCGGGGTCGGGGCCGATGATGATCGTGAGCTCGCTCACCGCCATGTTCGAGGCCTCCAGCGGCAGCGTGACGCTGTAGGTCACCGAGCCGTTCCCGACGAACATCATCCCCGGCCCGCCCGAGTTCGCGTCGCCCTCGGTGGCGATCACGGCGATCGACATCTGGGCCGGGCGGATCTTCACCTCGCCGGTGCCGACCGGCTGGCGCACGCTGAGCACTTCGACCGTGTTGGCGTATCGCTGCGCGACGAGCTCGTCCACGAGCACCGGCAGCGGTCCCTCCTCCGCCCTCCAGGCGACGATGAACGGCCCCCGGCCGGCGCTCGGGACGTCGACGCCCCCCGGCACGAAGGAGCCGTAGCCGACAAGCGCGTCGATGACCTGGCGGCGCATGATGAGGTCACGCTGCCCCGCGTCAGCCGGGTCGAAGCCACCGAATCCATAGACCTGGTCGGAGGCCGAGGACCCATTGAAGTTCGTGGACGGCACTCGGAACTCGACCTCCTCCCCGGGTGCGAGGTCGCCGATTCGCTCGCCGATGGAGCTGCTGATGTAGGCCACGTCGACGAGTGGCGTGTCGGAGGTGTTCGTGACGACCCCCACGAGATCGCCGTCTTCGTCACGATGCCAGTCGAGGGTGATCGACGGCTCGTAGTCGATGATCGCGTCGGCTCGCACGCCCTCGAATCCGAAGACGCCGATGGCGAGGTCCCGCAGCTGTGCCGGGTTGCCCTGCTCGACGATCACGTCGGCGGTGGTCACCACAGGCCCGCCGAAGTTCGGCGGGCGCAACCGTGCCACCAGCGCATCCGCCTCCACGCGCAGGTCGTACGTGGTGCGCTGCGGCGAGAAGATGCCCGCGTAGGTCTGGACGGTGGCCGCGCCGCCCGCCGTGCTCGTCCGAATGAGCGAGATCTGGTTCGTGATGACGTCGCTGCCCTTCAGCGAGTTGCCGATGCCGAAGGAGCAGGCGGTGAAGAGCACGACCAGGACCGGGGCGGTCACCCACGCGAGCTCGCGGCGATCCATGCGGCGCAGGACGAGGTAGCTGATCGGGCCGATGAGGAGGATGTACCCGACGATCACGGCCAGCAGCAGCTCCGCCGGCGGCACCTCGAGCGATGGGAGGTTGCTGAGGGCCTGGGTCATCGAGTTGAGGGACTCTTCCGCGATCGGGAAGCCGCCGCCGAAGAACTGGTCGAAGCTGGCGGTCGTCGGGATGAGCCGGCTCCAGATGCGCGGGGAGCCCTCCCAGGCCCGATACGCCTCGGTGGCGAGGTCGCTGCCGATGAGGATCGTCCGTCCGGCCCCCACCGGGCGCATCGAGAGGAGCACCGTCCCGTCGGCGGCGCTGACGAGGGCGCGCGCGTCGTCATGGAGCGGGCCGCTCGAGACCGTGTCGGTGGGGACCGCGGGCGCCGGCGTGCCCGACCATGACGCGAGCCCGTCGTGCGCGATGCCGTCGAGCGCCGCGAGCGAGCTCGTCGGGAGCAGGTTGGTGAACGCGGCGGTCCGTGCCTGCCAATCGGCGCCGCCGACCACGATGAGCTCGCCGCCGCCCGCGACCCAGCGCTCGACGCTCCGACGCTGCGACTCGGTGAGGCCCGAGCTGTCGGCCGCCCAGATGAGGGCGGAGATGCCGTCCAGCGGCTCGGGGCGCTCGGGGATGTCGGCCGGGCCGATGACGATCGGCTCCGGGGCCGTCTCGTCGACAGCGCCGGTCACCTGTGGCCGGAGGGCGCCGTTGCCGTCGCCGACGATGGCCACCTGCGAGCCCGACTGCTCGAGGACACGGAGCTCGGCCTCCGCCTCGACGGTGCCGTTCGGCTCCTGGTACTGGACGGTGACGCGCCGCTGGAACGCCTCCGGCTGGACGTAGAGCATGACGACCTTCCGGGCCCCTGCCGGCATCTCCACGAAGCGCTGGACGGTGCCGCCATCGGTGTCCGCGGTGAGGTTGCCCTCGGTCGGCTCCCCGTCGTTCACCAGCGTCACCGCGACGGCCAGCCAGCCGCCGACCTCGTAGCGGCCGCCCATGAGGGGGCGGAGCTGGATCTCCACCGAGCTCGCGGCGCGCGCGGGCATCGCCGCCAGCAGCGTCGCGAGCAGCGTCGCGAGCAGCGCGACAACGAGGGCGGAGAGCATCACGGCGCGGCTCGCGCCCGGCACTACGGTCCGGATCGTCATCGTTCCTCTTGAGAAATCGGCTTCCCGGGCGGGGTGCACCCGTAGACGCTCCGCGCCGCGCCTGAGTTGCAGAGCTTGCTCGGTGCGGCGAGTGTACGGGAGCCAGTTCGGCCAGTGTTAGAGTGCAGCGCCCCGCATGCAAGCATCCTCAGCCGGAACGCCGGACCTCGCGCGCCACCTCGACCGCCAGGTGCGCACGCAGGAACGGCAGCTCGTCACCGTTCGCCTCGCGGTGGTGGCCCTGGCGATCGGCTTCCTCATCACCTTCGGCGAGCCGATCGACAACCGCTTCGCCCTCATGGGTGTGGTGGCCGGCGTTGCTGCCTACAGCCTCCTGATCGCCGCCCTCGTCACGCGCGTCGCCGTCCGGCCGGTGGCGGTCCTCGGGGTCGTGCTGGACGCCATGGCAGTGACCGCCGTCGTCTGGCTCGCCACGAACGAGCCCGACGGGTACCTGTTCTACGGCCTGGTGATCCTGGGAGTCGCGATCAGGTTCGGGATGATCGCGTCGATCGCATCGTCCGTCGCCATCGGCGCGACCTACCTCATCGTCGTGTACGGCACCCCGGTCCTGAACGCCAGCGTGGGCGAGCTGGTCCCGGTGCGCGTGCTCTTCCTCGTCATCTTCGGAGTCGTCGCGGGGCTCTTCAGCCAGATCATCATCGGCGGGGCAGCCGAGAACGCCAGACTGCACCAGCTGCTCGACGCAGAGGAGCAGGAGCGCGAGCGTGCCCGCGAGCTCGAGCTCCTCAGCCGCCTCGGCCGGGACTTCGGCGGCTCTCTCGAGCGCCAGGCCACGCTGCGCGCCATCGTGGCCGGGTCGGCCCCGCTCCTGGGCGACGCGACGCTGCTCCTCACGCTGAACCCGGACGGGCGACGCCTGACGCCCGTGGCCGTCGAGGGCCGCGACCAGGCGCTCGTGGCTCGCTGGTCGGCCCTCGCCGACGAGCGACGGCCGACGGTCGGCGAGGGAATCATCGCCGCCTCGGCCGCGACGGGCACCCCGCGGCTCGGGCACGCCGCGAACGTGAGGCTCGACCCGGACGGACTGCTCGCGCTGGGTCTCGACTGGATCCTGGCCGTGCCGGTGCAGGCTGGCGGGCGCCTGCTCGGCGTGCTCGCCACCGGCGGCGCGGAAGCGGCCGCGGACGACCGCGTGCGCCGGATGGCCGAGGCGCTCGCCGACCGAGCGGGCCCCGCGCTGCAGAACGCCCAGCTGTGGTCGGACCTGCAGGAGCGCGTGGCTCGCGAGCAGCAGGCACAGCGTGTGAAGGACGACTTCCTGTCGGTCGTGAGCCACGAGCTCCGGACTCCCCTCACCAGCATCCAGGGCTACTCCCAGCTCCTGGAGGCCCGGCTTCGTCCCGAACGGGCATCGTCCAAGGAGATGGCCCACGTGGGGGTCATCCTGTCGCAGGTGATGCGCATGCGACGGCTCGTCGACGACCTCCTGGACGTGAGCCGAATCGACCGCCGCTGGGGCGTCACCATCGAGCCGGCGGACTTCGACCTCGGCGACCTGCTGCGTGACGCGGTGAGCCGACTCGCCCGGGCTGAGCCCGAGCGCGAGATCACGCTCGCGGCGCCCGACAGCCTGCCGGTGCGCCTGGACCGCGAGCGGATCGACCAGGTCCTGAGCAACCTGCTCGAGAACGCGGTCAAGTACTCGCCGGAGGGCGGACCGATCGGGCTCGCCGTGGAGGTCGAGGATGCGGCCTTCGAGCTGAGGGTCTCCGACGCCGGCATCGGCGTGCCGGCCGAGCAGCGTGAGCATGTCTTCGAGCGCTTCTACCAGGCCGACGACGGGGAGGGTCGGCGGCGCTACGGAGGGCTTGGGCTCGGGCTCGCGATCTGCCACGCGATCGTCGAGGCGCACGGCGGAAGGATCTGGGTCGACGCGAACGAGGCGGCCGGCCGCGGATCGATCTTCGCGATGCGCCTGCCGCGGACCGCCGTGCCGGTCGAGCAGACGCGGCCAGAGGAGCGCGGCAAGCCGCCACGCTTCATGCGCCGGAGCACCGACCGGTGACCGCGTCGCTCTCCCGAGAGCGGCTCGCGGAAGCGGCGGCGCGAGACGGCCTGGACCTCGTGGGCGTCACCGATGCGTCGCCGCTCCCGGAGGACCGTGAGCGGATGGCCTCGAGCGTGGCCGCCGGGCGCATGGGCCTGATGGGCTGGATGGGCGGGGAGCGCCCGCTGACGGCCACTGAGCCGCGCAGGCACGGCAGTGACGTGCGCTCGCTGGTCGTCGTCGCGGCGCCGTACGCGGGTGCGGACCGTGCGCGCTGGGACGCCCGGCCCAATGCGCTGCGCGAGGCGCTTGCGCCCGTGCTCGCGGGTGCGCCTGCCGAGCCCGCGGGGCGGATCGCGCGCTACGCGCTCGGGACCGACTACCACGCGGCCCTCCGCACGCGTCTCGAGTCGCTCGCCGCCGACCTTCGGACGGATGGCCTTGCCTACGTCGACGACCGGCCACTGGCCGAGCGCGCCATCGCCGCGCGCGCGGGCATCGGCTGGATCGGCAAGAACACGAACCTGCTCACCCACGCGCGGGCGGGCTCCTGGGTCTTCCTCGGCGCCCTGCTCACCTCGGCGGAGCTCGAGCCCGACGAGCCGATTCGGACCACCTGCGGCTCGTGCACCCGATGCCTGTCCGGCTGCCCGACCGGCGCGCTCGTCGCCCCGCAGACGATCGACGCGCGGCGCTGCATCAGCTACCTCACGATCGAGCGGCCCGGGACGCTCGACGCGTGGGAGGC
>JBDTWT010000056.1:0-9276 GCA_040006555.1 Chloroflexota bacterium | reverse complement strand
CGTCGCCGCCCTGGGCGGCGAGGTCGGGTTC
This sequence comes from Chloroflexota bacterium, assembly GCA_040006555.1. Lineage (GTDB taxonomy): Bacteria > Chloroflexota > Limnocylindria > QHBO01 > QHBO01 > JACDBZ01. Next base: position 9,245 of record JBDTWT010000056.1, on the reverse strand, counting down.
ATGTCGAACGCCGCGAGTGACGCCGCGACCGAGCAGATCACCTCGCTGATCTATGCAGGCCTCTACACCGCCGATGCGTCGCTCGCCCCGGTGCCGAACCTGGCGGCGGAGATGTGCGACGTGTCCGACGACGACCGCACGTGGACCTGCACGCTGCGGGAGGGTCTGGCGTTTCACAACGGCGACCCGATCACCGCGGACGACGTCGTCTACACCTACCAGCTCGGCATGAGCCAGCACTGCACGTACGCGCGCGCCGTCTGCTCCAGCGTCGGGCCCGTGGTTGAGTCGGTCGCGGCCATCGATGGACGAACGGTCGCGTTCAAGCTCCTCAGGCCCCATGCCCCCTTCGCGCTCTATGCGCTCGCCGGCATCGGCATCGAGTCGAAGGCGGTCATCGAGGCCGCGTACGGCGCTTTCGTGGAGGCCTCTGCGGGATCCTCGGTCGATGGACTGACGGCACAGGCCGGGGAGGTCTCCGCGGCGGTCGCCACCGGCGATCACGCCATCTGCAACGGCCTCATTCAGGCGGCGGAAGCCAAGGTGACCGAGCTCGGCGGGGCGGTGCCCCAGCGCGCGGCCTATGAGTCCAATGGTGACTTCGACGAGTGCGCCTATATCGGCGCCCTCGAGGCTCTCCTCCGCGGTGCCGCAACCTCGCTGACACTCCAGGGGACCGACGCGGTGGCCGCCGCGTACCGGCTCCTCGGCTTCAACCGCGAGCCGGTCGGCTCGGGCCCCTACAGGCTCGAGCGCTTCGACCCGGGCACCGGTGTCACGCTGAGCGCCTTTTCCGACTGGTGGGACGGGGAGCCCGCCACGGCGACCTTCAACATGCCGATCATCACCGACGTGGAGGTCGCGGCAGCCGCGCTCGCCGCCGGCGAACTCGACTGGGTGAGCGACCTCACGCCCGCGGCCCGCGCGTCGGTCGAGGCAGCCGAGCAGGTCGCGATCCTCGAATACAGCGGGGGTGGCACCTTCGCGCTCATGTACCAGATGCATCAGGGCATCCCGCTGGCGGACGGCACGGAGTGGCAGGGCCTCTTCTACGACGCGGCCCTGCGCAAGGCGGTGCAGCACTGCATCGACAAGAGGGCGCTGGTCGCGGCGGCGACCGGTGGGGAGGGCGTGGCGATCGAGACCGATGTCCCGCCCGCCTCCTGGGCCTTCAATCCCGACCTGGCCGCGATCGAGCGCGACGTCGACGCCGCGGTCGACTACATCGAGAACGAGGCCACCGTCCACGCGTGGACCCGCGGGGACGACGGCATCTACGTCAACGAAGCCGGGGCGCGGCTGTCGGCCGTCGTCTACGTGCGGACCGGGCAGACGGACCGAATCGACTTCATGAACGCTCTCGCGGCGCAGGTGGAGGAGTGCGGCATCGAGATCATCGTGGAGCCGCACGACTTCCAGACCGAGCTGCAGCCGGCGGTGAGCTGGCCCCATGTGGCGCCCGGACAGTCAGCGCCGTGGCAGGCGTACTTCGCGGGCTTCGGGGACACGATGGATCCAGATCCATCCGCCCTGCTCCACAGCTCGCAGTGCTCCACTGACGTAGCGCGGGATGGGAGCAACTTCATCTGCTTCCGAAACGAGGAGCTCGACCGCCTGATCGAAGCCGGGCTGCGAGAGACCGACGAGGCGGCACGTGCCGAGATCTACCGCCAGGTCCAGGTCCTCATCCAGGAGGAGCAGCCGTTCCTCCTCGCCTGGTCCTACCTCAGGGCCGATGCCGTCAACGGCACCATGGAGTACATCGACGGTGAGCTCCCGCTGGGAACGCCCAACTGGGCGTGGCAGCCACACAAGCTGGTCATCCGCCGATGAACCCGGGCAGGGCCTAGGCGGGCGCGTCGCCCCGTCCCGTCTCGTCCGGAGGTGGCTCCATGGAGAGCTCCACCTGCTCGGTGCCGTCGGGCCGCCGCCTCCGCGTCACGTGGATGTGCGGGTGGGTCTCATCTCCCACCTGCTCGCGCGACACCGCGACCATGACGTGCTCGTCGACGTCGGTGAGCTTTTTCTCCGCTGGCAGCGCCGCGTTTGGCAGCGTCCGGAACACGATGTAGCTCACGAACACCCAGATCACGGCGATCACCGGGATGCCGAAGAGCGCGCCCCACACGCCGGCGACCTGGGCGCCGAGCAGCAGGCCGACGAGGACGAGGATCGGGTGCAGCCCCAGCGCGCCACGCATGAGCCGTGGCTGGAGCCAGTTCACGAGGACCGTCTGGACGACGACCAGGATGACGGCGACCGGCACCAGGGCGCCGTCGGTGAAGAGCGCCGCGCCGATGATCGGCGGAAGGAGGGCGAGCGGCGGCCCGAAGAACGGGATGAGCATGGCCAGCGCGCTGATGGTTCCCCACAGGAACAGGTACGGGATGCCGAACAGCGTGCCGACGACCGCGACGAGGAGCGCCTGGAGCGCGGCGAGGATGAGCTGCGCGCGCAGGAAGCCGCCGAACGCCCGGACGATGCTGCGCTCCAGGAGTGCCGTCTCGTCGGAGTAGCGCCGCGGCACGGCCGCGCGCAGCCGGGCGAGGATGCGGCGCGAGTCCATGAGCATGTAGAGCGACAGGACGATGATGAGGAGCAGCGAGCCCAGCGTGGCGATGGTGACTCCCGCGATGTTCTGCGCCTGCTCCACGATCTCGCCGCCAAGTCCCTCGACCTGCGCCACTGCGCCCGCGTAGAGGTCGGTCAGGTCGATAAAGCCGCGGCCGAACTCGAGGTTGCGCTCCCACTCGGCGAGCGTCGCGAGGATGCCGCGCTCGGTCTCCGGGTAGTTCTCCGCGAGGTCGGCCACCTGCTGGGTAATCGCGGCGGCCGTGTAGAAGAGCAGGAAGCCGATGACCACGAGGCCCACGACGTAGGTCCCGACCACGATCGCCGAGCGGGGGAAGCTCGAGCGATCCTCGATCCACGCGATGAGCGGCGAGACGACGAAGGCCAGCAGCCACGAGAGGAAGAGGATGATCACGACGGTGCCGAATCCGCCGAGCACCGCGAGGAGCCGCTCGGCGATGAGGAAGGCGAGATACGCGCTGCCGAGGACGAGGAAGATGACGAGCCAGCGGCGCTCGCGAGCTCCCAGGCCGCCCGGTGAGCCGAGCACGGGCCCTGTCACCGTCTATGCCCCGCGCCGAGGGCCGACGCCGGCGGCCACGCGGACCTCTGCCATGGTGGCCTCGAGAACGGGCCTGACCCTCGCCGCACCGGCGGCGAGGGTGTCCTCCACGACGCCCGGATCGGCCGCGAGTCGCTCGCGGAGCTCCCGCATCGGCCGAAAGTGCTCGATGATGCGCTCCGCCAGCAGCTGCTTGGTGTCGACGCACCCGGTTCGCGCGGTGCGCTCGCCGTCCCAGATCTGGACGTAGTCACCACCGAAGAAGTGGTGCAGCTGGCACACGTTGCAAATCTCCGGGCGCCCGGGATCCGTCCGCCTGATGCGCTGCGGGTCGGTAACCATGCTCATCACCAGGCGACGGATCTCGTCCGGCTCCGCGAAGATCGGGATCGTGTTGTGCGCGGACTTGCTCATCTTGCGGGCGCCATCGGTCCCCATCACCACCGGGGCATCGGAGTAGACGGCCTTCGGCTCAGGAAATATCGGGCCGTAGCGGCGGTTGAATGCCCGCACGATCTCCCGGCTGAGCTCCAAGTGCGCATCCTGATCACGGCCCACGGGAACCACCGTGGCCTTGTAGATGGCGATGTCCGCCGCCTGCAGCACCGGGTAGTTGAGCAGCCCGGCGCTGTTCTCCTTGCCCTCGGCCAGCGCGGCCTTGTACGTGGGGTTGCGCTCGAGCCAGCTCACCGGCACCACCGTCTCGAACAGCCAGCACAACTCCGCGTGCTCCCGGAGGTCGGACTGGCGGACGATCGCGCAGCGAGCGCGATCGAGGCCCACGGCCAGCAGGTCGAGCACCATCTCGTGCGTCAGCCGGCGGAGCTCCGCGCCGTCGTGGACCGTCGTGAGCGCGTGGTAGTCGACGATGCCGTAGATGGCGTCGTGGCGGTCCTGGAGCGCCACGTAGTTGAGCTGGGCCCCGAGATAGTTTCCCAGGTGGGACGCCCCTGAGGGCTGGATCCCGGTGAACAGGCGTTCCCGCGCGTGCGCAGCAGGACCGGCCGGCTCGGCGCTCGGCTCGACGGTCGTCATGGGACCGGGAGTGTAACGCAGGCCCTCGTCACCGCCCCTGAATCCAAGGCCTACGTGACGTCCCTTCGCGAAAACACCAGGGCCGCGGCGCCCAGCGACACGACGATGTACCCGGCTAGTACTGCCGCGGCCACGGGCGGGTCAATGCCCACGACGCCGAACTGCTCCGCTACGGCATCCGGGCCGAACGAGGAAGCAAGCGCGGTGCCGTTGGCGCCGAGCAGGCCGCGGCTGATGGCCTCGATCGTCTCGTTCACGAACGCCAGCCCCACGATGACGGTCTCGATGACCAGCGCGTAGACGAGGCCGAGGCCGATGGCGAGCCCGGTCGAACGAAGCAGGAACCCGAGCGCGTAGCCGAGCGCGGCCCAGGCTCCGACGATGAGGCACCCGACCGCCAGGCCGCTCGCGATCTCTCCGACCGCCGGGAAGGCGATTGGCTCGCCCTGAAGACCCGCGACGACGGACGCACCGACGGCACCCACGCCGAAGGTCACGACCACCATCACGACGACCACCACGGCGAGGGCGGCGGCCTTGGCGCCCAGGACGCCGAGCCGGGTCGGGCCCTGGGTGAGGATCGTGGTGATCGTGCGCCAGCCGTACTCCCGCGCGGAATGCATCGCTCCGAGCACGAGCGCGAGCGCCCCACCGAGGCTGGCGAGCATGTTCAGGACGTTGGCCACGAAGAACTCGGGCCTCAGCGTCAGCAGGAGCGCCTCGCCGAAGGCCGGCTCACCGGGCGGCGCGGGTGCCTGGGCGATCGCGTAGATGAGGAGGTAGCCCAGGAGCAGCTCGACCAGCGCCAGGATGCCGATGAGGATCCGCGTCGACCACGAGCGCCGGAGCTTGAGGAGCTCCGCCGCGACGGCGCTCACGAGCCCATCGCGGCCGCCGCCCCCACGGGCTCGCCCGTCAGCGTCATGAACGCCTCCTCGAGGGTGCGCGCGGTGACGCGGAGCTCACTGACCTCGATACCCGCGGCAACCAGGGCGCGGTTCAGCGCCGCCGCGTTGATCGGGTCGGTGCTGACCGCGAGCGCGCCATCGACGCGCTCGACCGCGGCGACGCCCGGCTGCGCGCGAAGGATCTCCTCCGCTCGATCCGCCGGAGTCGCGACGATGTGCAGCCGCCCAGCACCGCGCAGCTCGCCCACGGTCTCTTCGCGCAGCAGGCGGCCGTGATGAATGATGCCGATGCGGTCGCACACTGCCTCGACCTCCGCCAGCAGGTGGCTCGAGAGCAGCACCGTTCGGCCCTCGGTCGCGAGGTCGCGGATGATGCCGCGCATGGCCGCGATGCCATGGGGATCGAGCCCGTTCGTCGGCTCGTCGAGCAGGTAGAGCTGCGGGTCCTTGAGGAACGCCGCCGCGAGGCCCAGCCGCTGCCGCATGCCGAGCGAGTAGCCGCCCACTTTGTCCCGCCCACGATCGCCGAGGCCGACCCGCTCCAGCGCTTCGGGGATGCGAGCCTGATCGTGCCCGGAATACCGGGCGACGACCCTGAGGTTGTCGTTCCCACTCAGGAATGGATAGAACGCCGGCACCTCGACCACCGGCCCGATGTGGCGCAGCGACGCGGTCGCGCCGGCCGGCTGCCCCAGAACGGTGGCATCGCCCCTCGTCGGGCGGATGAGGCCAAGGATCAGGCGCAGTAACGTGGTCTTGCCCGCCCCGTTCGGGCCGATGAGCCCGTACACCTCGCCGGGTCGGACCGTGAGGTCCAGGCCATCCAGGGCCAGGTGCCTCGAGCCATAGCGTTTCGTCAGATCGTGCGTCTCAATCACGGGCGAGGCGCTGCCGGGGGCTTGGCTCATCGGGCCCGAGTGTAAGTCGCCCATCGCGCTTCGGCGGGGCACGGACTATCGTTGCCGGTCCGATGACTGATCGCACCTCCGTCCTCACGCCACTGACCGACTGGTCAGCCGCCGTCCGCGCGCGCGCCCGCATCGGGCACACGCTGGAGGTTCACGAGACCATCGGCTCCACGAACGACCGAGCTCGCGAGTTGCTGTTCGAGGCGGGCGGCGACGGCGGGGTCGTGCTCGCCGAGGTCCAGACCGCCGGGCGAGGGCGCCGAGGCCGCACCTGGATCTCCCCGGCCGGCGTGAACCTGACCCTGAGCGTCGCGCTGCGCCCGGCGCTGGCGGCGGCCGAGGGGTGGCAGCTCGGCCTCGCGACGGCCCTTGCGACGCTCGACGCGTGTCGGACCGCGACGCCGACGCCGACGCCGGCGCTCGGGCTCAAGTGGCCGAACGACATCGTCGCGGGCGACGAGCGCAAGGTCGCCGGGCTGCTCATCGAAACCGTCATGAGCGGTGAGCGACTGATCGGCGCGGTCGTCGGCATCGGCATCAACGTGAACTGGCGTCCCTCGGACATGCCGGCCGAGATCGGCCGCCGCGCCAAGTCGCTGTCGTCGCTGGCCGGAGCCGACGTGGACCGTGCCGCGCTCCTGGACCGTCTCCTCGACGCGCTCGACGACGAGCTGGTCGCCGTGGAGGCGGGCCGGTCTCCGCTGGCCCGCTATCGCGCGGCGTGCGTGACGATCGGACGCGAGGTCACGGTGGAGTCCGCGGCGGGGACGCTCGAGGGGACCGCGATCGGTCTCGACGCGCACGGATCGCTCCTGCTCCAGACGGCGAGCGGTCGAGTCGCCCTCTCGACCGGCGAGGTGGAGACCGTCCGCGGCGGCTCGCCCGGATGACCCGAGAAGGGCCGCTCGGTGCGCCCGAGCCCGAGCGTGGCGGCGACGGCGACCTCGCCGACGTCCGCGCCGCGCAGCGCGACCGAGCCGCGTTCGGCGCCCTGTACCGGCGCTACGTCGAGCGCGTGTACGGCTACTGCTTCTACCTGCTTGGTGACCACCATGACGCGGAGGACGCGACCGAGCGCACGTTCCTGGCGGCCCTTGCCGCTATCGATCGCTTCCGCGACGACGGCGCGACCTTCCGGGCATGGCTCTTCCGCATCGCTCACAACGAGCTCGCGAACAGCCTTCGCCAGCGCCAGCGGCGTCGCACCACGCGCCTGGAGGACGGCCCCGAGCCGATCGCCGACGCGGATCCCGCCAGCCTGCTCGGGGTCGCAGAGGAGGCTCGCCGGCTGCGGGGCGCGGTCTCGCGCCTGTCGGACGATCGCCGCCAGGTCATCGTGCTCCGGTTCGTCGATGGCCTCACGGCACGGGAGATCGGTGTGGTCCTCGGCCGCAGCGAGGGTGCGGTGCGGGTGCTTCAGCACCGGGCCCTGCGCGACCTCGCTGCCATGCTCGCCCCACGACCCGAGAAGGGGTTCCCGCCGGCCGCCGTGTAACGTATTCGGCCCCGCGGTGTTAGCAGGATCGAGATGAGTCAACGCCCCTCGGCCGCCGCGCGCCTGGACCACGCGCTCGACGGCCTCATCGCCGGAGGCCATCCGGTCGTCGTGGCAGCCTCCGGCGCGTCCGATGCCGCGCTGCGGCCACTGGTGGCGCTCGGCAGCGACCTCAAGGCCGTGCTGCCGGTGCCGGTCGTGGCGGCCCGCTTCGAGGCGCGGCTCGGAGCGCGGCTCGCGGAGGCGGCGCAGCCGCTCGACCCCCTGGCCTGGGCACTGCGCCACCCCGGACGGCTCATCGTCACCGGCGCGGTCGGGTCCGCAGCCGTCGGAGTCGGGATCACCGCCTTTGCCGTGTGGCGCAGCGCACGCCGCGCGCCGCCTGCGGCGCATCGGCTCCTGCACAGGTAGCGAGGGAGGCCCGATTGCCGATCAAGTTCCCATTCAGCCGACGCGGGGCACCCTCCGACGCGTGGACCAAGTGCCCGTCGTGCGAGGCGCAGGTCTTCAATCGCCAGCTCGAGCGGACGCAGCGCGTGTGCCCCTCCTGCGGCCACCACTTCCGCATGTCGGTCGGGGAACGCATCGACCTCCTCCTCGATCGCGGGAGCTTCGAGGAGCGCGACGCGGGCCTGGAGTCGGTCGACCGGCTCGGCTTTCACGACGACCGCCCGTACCCGAATCGGCTGGAGGCATCGCGGATCAAGACGGGCCTCCGCGATGCGCTCGTCTGGGGCGTCGGCACAATTGCCGGACACCGCGTCGCGATCGGCATCTTCGACTTCCGTTTCATGGGCGGCAGCATGGGCAGCGTGGTCGGCGAGAAGCTCGCGCGATGCTTCGAGACGGCGCTCGTGGAGCGCATCCCCGCCATCGTGGTCAGCGCCTCCGGCGGCGCCCGGATGCAGGAGGGAACGCTGTCGCTCATGCAGCTGGCGAAGACGACGGCGCCGCTCGTCCATCTCGACGACGCGGGGATCCCGTTCATCGCCGTCCTCACCGATCCGACGACCGGTGGCGTGCTGGCCAGCTTCGCGAGCCTCGGGGACGTGATCCTCGCCGAGCCGAAGGCCCTCATCGGCTTCGCGGGCGCGCGCGTGGCCTCCGACACGGTCGGCGAGGAGATGCCGGAGGGATTCCAGACCTCCGAGTTCCTGCTGCAGCACGGATTCGTCGACGTGGTCGTCCGGCGCACCGAGCTTCGCGCGACGCTCGCGCGGCTGCTTCGCCTCCTCCCGGTCGCTCCTGCCGACGAGGAGGCCGATACGGACCGGCGCGGCCCGATTGCGGCGCTCTCGGGGCTCGCGGAGCGCCTCGGGGGCGCGGTGAGCGAGACGATCGGCATCGACGGCGAGGCCGATGGCGGCGGCAACGGCGTCGGACGCGCCCCGGCCCCGGTCGCCGAGCGGCAGGCCCCATGATGCCCGATGCACCGGCGCTGGACGCGACGGGCCAGCCGTCCGAGGCCGCCGCTCAGCAGGCGTGGCGCCGGCTTCAGCTCGCGCGGCACCCGCAGCGACCGCGGACCCTCGACCTCGTCCCGGCGATCTTCGAGGACTTCCTCGAGATGCATGGCGACCGGGCGTTCGGCGACGACCCGGCGATCGTCGGCGGGCCGGCCCTGCTCGACGGCCGCCCGGTGATCGTCATCGGGCACCAGAAGGGAACCGACACCGACTCCAACATCCGCCGCAATTTCGGATCGCCGCACCCCGAGGGCTTCCGCAAGGCGCAGCGGCTCATGCGACTCGCCGACAAGCTTGGCC
>JBDTWT010000055.1:0-9393 GCA_040006555.1 Chloroflexota bacterium | reverse complement strand
TCGTCGGTGGCTGCATCGGCGCGTCGACGCCGGCCGGAGCGCGGCTCGCCGGCCTGGCGCCCACGGGAACCATGCCGCACGCGCTCGTGCTCATCTTCGGAGACACGGTGCGCGCGGCGGAGGCCTTCGATCGGCACATCGATCCGGCCATCCCGCGGGTCATCCTGGTCGACACCTTCCGCGACGAGGCCGAGGAGTCGCTCCGCGTCGCCGAGGCCCTCGGGGACCGGCTGTGGGGCGTCCGCCTGGACACGCCGTCGGAGCGTGGCCGGGTCACTCCGGAGCTCGTCCACGAGGTGCGAGCCCGGCTCGACCAGGCCGGACACCGGCACGTGAAGATCGTCGTCTCCGGCGGGTTCGACGTCGAGCGGATCGGCCTGTTCAAGGAGGCCGGCGCCCCGGTCGACTCGTTCGCGGTCGGCAGCGCCATCAGCAAGGCGAGCCCGATCGACTTCACGGGCGACCTCAAGGAAATCGACGGGCGCCCGGTGGCCAAGCGCGGCAGGATCCCGGGCCGCACCGAGAGTCCGCGGCTCGAGCGGATCGACCTCCGCGGCGCCGTTCAGCGGGCCGACGGCCCGTAGGCTGCCACTGCGGGCATCGGGTGCGGGTCGCATAGACTCAGCCGATGCAGCAGCGCGAGGATCGCGAGTCCGCGTACGAGCTCTTTCAGCGCGGGACGCGCATGCTCGCCGAAGGCCACCCCGGCGCCGCGGCCTTGCTCCTCGAGCGTGCGCTGGCGCTCGAGCCCGGCAAGGCATCCATCCTCGAGGCACTTGGCCGTGCCTACTTCAACCAGGGCGAGCATGCGGCGGCCGCCGAGCAGTTCGTGGCGATGGTCGCGAACGATCCGCTCGCTCACTATGCCCATTTCGGCCTCGGGCTCGCAAAGTCCAGGCTCGGTGACCGCCGCTCCGCGCGGCGACACCTCCGCATGGCGGTCTTCCTCAAGCCGGAGATCGAGGCTTATCGCCGCGCGCTCGCGCGCCTGGACGAGGTCGCCTGAGGCCTCCGGAGCCCACGCCTAGCTCGCCCGGCTGAGCTGAAGCCACTCACGCGCCTGGCGGGCCTGCAACAGGCCGAGCGCCGCGGGTGCTGCCGCCCATGAGCGTCGCTCCGAGCGCAAGCGGCGTGCCGCTCAGGTGGACTCGCTGAGTCGCGCCGCCAGCCAGAGGACGCCGGCGACCGATTTCGCGTCGGCGATACGGCCGTCCTCCACGGCGTCGACCGCGTCGCGCAGCGGGAGCCACGCGCGCTCGATCTGCTCGTCGTCCGGCGCTTGGGTGTCCACCTCGGACAGGTCCGTCGCGAGGAAGAGCGTCAGACGCTCTGTGCAGAAGCCGGGAGCGGTGTAGAAGGTCGGCCCACGCACCCAAGTGTCGGCGGCCACCCCCATCTCCTCCGCCAGCTCGCGCCGGGCGGTGGCGAGCGGCTCCTCGTCCTCCTCCATTGTCCCTGCCGGGATCTCGAGGAGCACGTCCCCGGCGGCGTGCCGCCACTGGCGGACCATGGCCAGCCGCGCGCCGTCCCATGCCAGGATCGCGACGGCGCCGGGGTGCTCGACGATCTCGCGCGTGGCGTGCCCGCCATCGGGGCGCTCGACCTCGTCGACCCGCAGGCTGATGAGGCGCCCGGAGAAGGCGCGAGTGCTGCGGAGGGTGCGTTCCATGGGTCCGTCAGGAGCCGTGGCGTTCCCTGCGGTGGAGCCGCTCGATGAGGGCCAGCATGATCGGGACGGCGACCTGCGGCTGTTCCTTGATGAGGGCGCGGAACTCCCATGCCACGAACAGGATGCATTCGGTCTCGTCGACGGCGATCACGGTCGCGGATCGGGGCTCGTCCTCGATGAGCGCCAGCTCCCCGAAGAAGTCTCCGGGGCCGAGCTCCCCGAGCGCCTCGCCCGACCGTTCGACGCGGACCCGGCCGCTGAGGATGACGTACAGGGCGACGCCCTTCTCTCCCTCCTCGACGATCGTCTCGCCCGCGGCGTAGGTGCGCCGCTTGCCGATCTGGGCCAGCCGCCGTCGGACGCGGTCGTCGAGCCCGGCCAGCAGCGGGACGGACGCGAGTTGGGCCTCGAGCTCCATGAGGGATCCTCCGTGCGTGGCCAGGTCCAGTGGCCGGTATCGTAGCGCGCTCAGGCGCCCTGTCGAGGACCGGCCGCGTCCAGCACGTCGGCCCGACCGAGCGCCGACTCTCGCCGCCGGACCTGCACGGTCCCGATCTCTGCCGGCCCGAGCTCGAGCCGGAGGCTGCCCTCGGCGGTGACCTCGAGCGCATCGCCCGGATCTCCGCGCAGCGTCGCCTCGCGGGCCTCGAGAATCGCGCCCCGCAGCCGCGCGTCGACGCGTCGATCGGCCAAGTTGACCACCCGAACTTCGAGCCACCCGCCCGCCCGCCGCCTGAGTGAGGAGATGGCGACGTCGCGGCCCTCCAGCGCGAGGGCCGCCTCTCCGGCGCCGGCCGGCGGCCAGTGGCCCTCAGCCCCGCCCGATCCGGGCGCGACGAGCAGGTCGTGCCGGTAACGCTCGGCCGCCTCGACGACGCCGCCGGCGCTCCAATCGCCCGCGTGCGGTAGGAGAGCAAAGCTCATCTCCCAGCGGCCGCGCATCTGCGCGTTCGGGATCGCCAGCTGCGGCCCTGCCGGGTCCTGGCGGTACGGGTTGTCGTTGCGGCTGATGAGCCCGGTCGAGCGGAGGAGCGTGATGGCGAGCTCGCGACCCGGCCGGCCGGGCCCTTCGGCGAGCTCGTACTCGGACAGGTGCCGCAGCAGGACGGCCATGCCTCCGGCGTCCACCCAGCCATGCGCGGGGTACGTGCCGAGCGGCTCCTCGCGGTAACCGCCCTCGCCGGTCATCGGCCGGCTCACCACCGCGAACTGTCCCTGCGCGTCCGAGGTGTCGGCGCCTCGCGGGAGCGGGACGTGGAATCGAACGCGGTGGTCATCCGACTGGTTGTCGAATGCGACGCGGACGCGAGCGAACGGCTCGTCCGCCCGCAGCTCGACCTCGGTGACGACCTCCGTGCGCCGCACCACCGGGGCGCGGGCGAGGCCGTCCGGCTCGAGGCCGGCCGGCCAGTCGTAGGCGCGCGTCACGACGATCCGTCCACGGATGGGCCCGGCGAGGTCGGTCGCGACCGTGACGGACGCGGCATCCGCCACGACGGTGTCGGAGCGTGGCGGCCCGTAGTTGTACGAGTCGCCGTAGTCGCCGCCGTCGACGATGCGCCCGACGCCCTCGGCCACGGTGCCATCAGCGGCCACCAGCCGGAGGGTTCCGTCGTCTGCGACCTCGACGGTCAGCAGGTCATGGGCGAGGCCACGGCCGTCGCCGGTCAACCGGACCGCATGCTCGACGTCGCCGCGTCCCTCGACCGCGCGGACGGCAGTCCAACCCAGCGGGGGAGCGGGCACCGATGCCGCCAGCGTGCGGCGCGGCCGTGCGAGGATGCGCACCTGCCATTCGTCGCCGGGGGCGGCCCGCATGGCCGCCGTCACCTCGGCGCGCAGCGCGTCGACGTCGAGCCACACGGGGTCCGGGTCCGTGTCGACCTCCAGGGTGATCGTGCGTCCGTCCAGGCGGTAGCCGTTCCAGGCGTGGTCGAAGATCTCGCGGCCGTGGAACCGGCGGAAGAGGTCGTCGACGGCGTCGCCGCGCAGCTCGGTCTCGAGCAGGACCGGCTCCTTGCGCGCGAGCTCCTGCGTCGCGATGCGTGAGCCGTCGGGCAGCTCGAGCGCCACCTCGTCCCACGCGTCGGGCACCGCGAGCGTCGCTTCGACGAGGCCGGAGCGCGGCGCAGGCGTCGGGTTCAGGACGGTCACGGCTCCGCGCGGAACGTTCGTGGCGACCGCCGCGGCGGCGCGCCGAGCGAGCGTGCCGGCGATCTGCTCGGCCTCGGCGAAGCGCACGAGCACCTGGTCGACGACCGGGTCGACGCTGCAGCCGCAGATGGAGTCGTGGGCCGAGTTCTCGACGACCTTGCGCCAGGCGAGGCGCAGGAACGGCTCTGGCCACGCGTCGTCGGCGACGTGGAGCGCGGTGAGCGGCTCGGCGTAGCGCTCGAGGAGGGTCTCCGCGCGTCCCGCGGCCTGCTTGATGTCGATGCGCGCGCTCGCGACGCCCATGAGCACGTTGGCACGGGCGCCTGACCGCATCTCGCCACGCCAGCGTGGCGCATCGGCCGCGAGCGAGGGAGCGGAGGCGAGATAGCCCGCGAGTGTCGAGATCTCCATGCTGGAGGCGTGCTGGACCTCGTTGAGCCGGCTTACCAGGCCGGCGAGCTCCGGCACGGGTGCCGCGTGATCGGTCCCGTACATGGCCAGCATCGGGTCGTCGCCGAACCATGGACGGGCCCACTCCACGAAGCGCTCGGCGGCGGCCGGCACGCCCTCGGGGACGGCGAACAGGTCCGCGGCGTTCCCGTACCCCGCGGGGAGGTACTCGGCGCGCACCGACGAGCCGTCGGGCGCCTCCCAGCGGAACGCGTGGCGGTCGATCACGGCCGGCACTCCGCGCCAGACGACCGCGTCCTCGATTCCCGCGCGGCGGAGGATCTGCGGCATCTGCGCCACGTGGCCGAACATGTCCGGCAGGTAGCCGATGCGCATCGGCCCGCCGAAGGCATCGGAGCGCGCCCAGCCAATCTCGAGGTTCCGGACCAGGGTCTCGCCCGACACGAGGAACTCGTCCATGAGGATCTGCCACGGACCGATGGCCAGGCGACCGCTCTCGGCGTGGCGACGGAGCCGCTCCTCCTGCTCCGGACGGATCTCGAGGTAGTCGTCGACCGTGGCGAGCTGCCCGTCGAGAGTGAAGGCGAACGCCGGCTCGGCTTCCAGCATGTCGAGTACCCGATCCACGAGGTCGACGAGCTGCATCCGGAAGCTCTGGAATGGCCGATACCACTCGCGGTCCCAGTGCGTGTGCGGCACGAGATGGATGGTCGTTGGCCGCGCCGGCGCATCGGTCGTCATTCGTCGTGAGCCTAGCGGTTTGGCCGTGGTGCCGCGGCCGGTGCGTCGGAGACGACCTCCGCGACGACCGGGTAGTGATCCGACAGGTCGCCCGACTCGCGCAGGACACGGCAATCGGACACCTGCACGCCGCGCCCGAGCACGTGGTCGAGCCTGAAGCCGTCGTCGGTCGACACGCGTCGCTCATCTCCCGGTGGAACGCGCGCAGCGGCGAAGCCATCGGTCCATCCCGCGAATGCGGCGAGCTCCGCAGCCTCGATGGGCGCGTTCAGGTCGGCGAGGACCAGGGCGGCGGGCACGCCGGCGAGCGACTCCACGATGGCGGACGCCTGGAGTGCGCGCTCGCCCGACCCGCGGTGGCTGAGGTGCGTCGAGACGAACGCGATGCCGGCGATGTCGACGAGCAGCAGCGTGCGTGGCTCCCTGAACCAGTCCGGCGCGTCGCGGTACGTCACTCCCGCACCCTCGGCCGACGAGTCCGCCGGCTCGATGAGGGCGTCGGCGGAGGCGGTCGGCAGCATCGCGGCGCGCCACGACGAGATCGGCAGGCGCGACAGCACCGCGTTCCCGAAACAGCCGGAGCCGGTCACCCCGCCGTCGGGTGCGCTCACGGCAAACGTCCGGGTCGCCCCGTAGCGGACCGACATGCCGAGTTGACGCGCCAGGTCGCCGGCGTTGTCGAGGAGATCGCCGTCGCGTGAGGCGAGCGCGACCTCCTGGAGCGCGACGACGTCGGCATCGATCCCGGCCAGGAAGTCGCCGATCGCCCGCAGCCGCCCCGCCTCGATCAGCCGCCACCATCGGTCCGGGAATGGCTTCTCAGGCCCGATGGCGGCGCGGATGTTCCAGGTCGCGACGCGGAGCGTCGCAGGCCCATCGGTCACGCGCGGAGCGTTACTTGACCGACCCGGCGAGCAGCCCCTGGACGAAGTAGCGCTGAAGGCTGAAGAAGACGATGAGCGGGACCACCATCACCAGGAAGGAGGCCGCGGCGAGCAGGCTCCACTCCGAGGCGTAGGTGCCCAGCAGCTGCGTGATCTTCACCGGCATCGGCTGCGCGGCGTTGCTCTGCACGTACACGAGCGACATGAGGAGGTCGTTCCAGGTCCACAGGAACTGGAAGATCCCCAGGCTCGCGATGGCCGGCACCGACAGCGGGACGACGATCGTTCTGAAGATCCCCAGGTTCGACGCTCCGTCGATGCGTGCGGCTTCGATCAAGTCCTTCGGCAGCGTGATGAAGAAGTTGCGCAGGAGGAAGATGCCGAACGGCAGGGCATACGCGGCGTGTGTGAGCCAGATGGCGCCGAAGTTCGTGAGGAGGCCCGTCGGCCGCAGCCCCTGCACGAGGGGGATGAAGCCGATCTGCACCGGCACCAGCATCAGGCCGATGATGATGAGGAAGATCGTGTCGCGGAACGGGAAGCGCACCCATGCGAGCGCGAAGGCCGCGAGCGCCGCCACGACGAGCGGGATGAGCGTGGAGGGCACCGTGATGAAGATGCTGTTCAGGAACGCGCTGCCCATGCCCTCGCCCTCGAACACGCGCTGGTAGTTCGCCAGCGTGAAGTTGGGGTCGGTGAAGACGGTCCACCAGCCGGAGGCGCGCATGTCGGAGCTCGGCCGGAACGAGGTGATGAGCAGGCCGACCGACGGCAGGATCCAGATGAGGCCGATGATCCCGAGGACGATGTGCACCGGGCTGCTGCTCACGGAGCGGGCGATGCGCTCGCTCGTCGTGCGCGGCACGGAGCCCGCCGTCGTGTTCTGGAGCGCCCCGGCGGTCATGCGGTCACCCTGTCGCTGCGGAATCGGCGGACGTTGTAGATGAGCACCGGGATGAGGAGCAGGAGCATGACGATGGCGATCGCCGCACCGTACCCGAACCGCCCGGACGGGAAGGCCTCCTGGTACATCGAGAAGGCGATCGTCCTGCTGGACGCGCCCGGCCCGCCTCGCGTCATCACGTAGGGCAGGTCGAAGAGCTTGATGACGTTCACGATCAGCGTCACCGACACGACCGAGATGGGGAGGCTGATCATCGGGATGATGATGCGGAAGAAGATGGCGCGCTCACTCGCTCCATCGACCCGGGCGGCCTCGAGGACCTCGGTCGAGATGCCCTTGAGGGCGGCCGAGAGGATGACGGTGCAGAAGCCGACCGACCCCCAGACGCCCACGGCGATGATCGCCCAGTTCACCGTATCGGTGCTTCCGAGGAAGGCCGCGGGGCCCACGCCGCCGATGCCGAGGATCGCGTTGAGGAGTCCCGTGTTTGCGTTCGGGAAGTAGACGAAGCTCCAGATGACGCCGATGGCGGTGGCGGCGATCGCCATGGGCAGGAACACGATCGCCTTGACGATCGCCTCGTACCTCACGCGCGTGGCCATCACCGCGATGAGCAGGCCCAGGCTGACGCTGAGGAACGTGTAGAAAACGAGCCACAGGACGTTGTTCCAGAGCGCCCCCGCCGGCGGGAAGCCGAGCCGCAGGAAGTTCGGGTCGTTCGTGAAGAGGTTGATGAAGTTGGTGAACCCGACCCACTCGGTGATCTGCCCGCCCCGACCGCGGTTGAAGCTCAGGACGAGCGTGTAAATCGCCGGGAAGACCAGGAAGATGAGAAGCAGCAGCGCTGCCGGCGCCATGAAGGCGAGCGCGGTCCAGTTGAAGCCCTCGCCGGGCCTCCGCTCGGAGGGTGTTACTGGGCCCCCGGCTCGCGTGGCAACCGCCATGGTCGTCCTCCAGGTGGATGCCGAAGGGGGAGGGGCCTGCGCCCCTCCCCCTTCGTCTCAGGTGGCTACTCCTCCGCCCAGGCGGTCGTGACCGCGGCCTGGAACTCCTCCAGGAGCGGCCCGGCGTCCTCGCCTCGGAAGGCGGCCTGCAGGACCGCGCCGAGGTCGACGCCGGGGAGCAGGTCCGAGCCGTCGAAGCGCACTGCCTCGGCGGAGGTGACCTGGTCGGCCTCGGCCTGGATCAGCGTGGTCGGGTACACGCTCGTGTCGACCGCGACGATCGGCGAGATGATCGTGCCGCCCTCCGCCCAGACCTGGCCGGCCTCGGCGGTGGTGAGGTACTCCATGAACGCCTTGACGTCACTGTCGTTGACGAGCGCGGCCATGACGTCGCCGCCGTAGGTCACGAGACCCTCGCCGTTGCCGTCGATGGTCGGGAAGGGGAACCAGTTGATGGCGGTCCCTTCCTGGCCCTGGAGCTCGGGATTGACGTCCACGCCGGTGGCGATGCCGCCGACGAAGCCGCCGCCGTAGTACAGCTCGGCCGACGGGGCCGTGCTGAACACCTTGGCGATCGCGTCCACGAACGCAGTCGCGCTCGCGCCGTCGACGCCGCCGTCGACGTTCTCCTCGTTCAGGACCTCGAGCATCTTGTCGATCGCGGCCTGCACGGTCGGATCGGTCCAGTCACCGTCGGGGCTGAAGAGCGTGTCGTACGCCTCCGTCCCGTTCATCTTGAGATAGACGATCTCGAACCAGTCCGTGAGCGTCCAGCCATCGCCGGCCCCGAGGGACCACGGCACGGCGCCGGCGGCCTTGATGTCCTCGGTGAGCGCAAGGAGGCCATCCCAGTCCTCGGCGGGCGCCACGCCCATCTCGTCGAAGCGCTCCGGGCTGTACCAGATGGTCGCCTTCGAGTTGAGCTTGACCATGATCCCGTAGAGCTCGCCGTCGACGACGCCGACGTCCAGGATGCCGGGGGCGTAGTTGCCCTCGATCGAGGCCTGGTCGATGCCGAGGTCGGAGAGCGAGATCAGCGCGCCCTCGCGAGCGAGGCTGCGAAGGGTGCCGATGCCGGGGATGATCGCAACGTCAGGCGGGTTGCCGCCCTGGATGCGCGTGCGCAGGACCGTCGCGTAGTCGGTCCGGTTCGCCTCGTACTCGGCTTCGATGCCGGTCGACTCGGTGAAGGCATCCAGGACTGCCTGGAAGGCCTCCTCCTCGGTGCCGCCCCACAGGGACGTGACGACGATGCTGCCATCACCCTCCGCGCCCGTGCCGCCGTCGCCGCCGCCGTCGGTCCCAGCCGGCGCACTGCCGTCACCGCCGGGGCTGGAGCCCGTGTCGCCCGCCGGACAGGCGGTCAGCACGAGCATGAGCACCGCCAACGGTGCGATCAGTCGAAACTTGGTCATCCGGTTCCTCCACCTCTCAATGCTGGATGGCGTCCACAGCGGACCCCTGGGCCGGAGGTCCCGGCCCCCCAGTGTTACCTATCGTGCGCGGTTGCGCTCTGGTTCGCTCGTCAGCCGACGAGCGCCTTCTCCGAGTCGGGATCGAAGATGTGCAGCTTGTCCATCGGGACGGCCAGCTGTACCTTGTCGCCCACCTTCACGGCCTTGTCCGACGGAAGGAGGGCGACGATCTCGTTGCCCTCGGCCTGGGCGTGGATCAGCTCCTCGTTGC
>JBDTWT010000054.1:0-9413 GCA_040006555.1 Chloroflexota bacterium | reverse complement strand
CGGCGAGCGGTGATCCTGCTCGACACGAGCGGTCTCCTCGCGGCCATCGACGCCGCCCAGCACCACCACGCGGCCGCGGCCGACGTGCTGCGCTCGCTGCCGCCGCCGTGGATCCTTTCGCCGTTCGTGCTGGCGGAGCTCGACTACCTCCTCGCGACGCGGGTCGGGCAGCGCGCCGAGCGCGCGCTGCTGGCCGAGGTTCGACGGGGCGTGTATCGGCTAGAGGCGTTCGACGCGGACGACATCGGCGCCGCGGACCGCGTCATCGGCCGCCATGCGGACCTGGGGATCGGTCTCGCGGACGCCTCGCTGGTCGTGCTGGCGCACAGGTACGGCCTGCGCGACGTCCTCACCCTGGACGAGCGCCACTTCCGCGTGCTGCGGGCGCCGGGCGGCCCGTTTCGGCTCCTGCCGACCGACGCCTGACCGGCCTGTAGCCCGAGACCAGGGCAGTCAGAAGGAGCGCGGGGGCCGAGGCGTCTCAGGTGGGCGACTGCAGAAGCAGCGACAGCGCGGCCACCAGGAGCGCCAGGACGATGATGGGGACGGCGGCGAAGGCGATGGCGCGGAGGATGCGCATCGGTCCGGTAAGGGTCATTCGTCGTCGACAGGCGCCGTGGGGTCTTCCGCGGGGGGCCGTCGCGGTCGAGCGGCGAAGAGGATGACGACCCCAAGGAGGACGGCCACCAACGGCCCGACCCACTGCATCGGCAGGCCATCGGCTCCACCGCCCAGGAGCAGCAGGCCGACCATCACGAAGAGCGCGCCGAAGACGAACGAGAGCGGATCGAACCGATGCTGGTTCATCGGCCCATCTCCTCGACCCAGACATAGCCGATGCCGGAGCCGAGGTCCAGCACGAAATGCGGGCCGCTCTTGCCGCGGACGTATCGCTCCGTGAGCTCGGTGCCGCTCTGGTAGCTCCCGAGGATGTTCGAGCCGCCGGCGCCGACGTGCGAGTCGAGCTCCACCTGCGCATCCACCGGGAGGAGCACGCTCAGGGTCCCGAAGGCGACGCTGGCCGAGATCCGTATCGGCTCAGTGCCTGCCTCGAGGTCACGCAGGTCGAGCGTCAGCCGGCCGCCCACCATCCGATACTCGTCCTGGAGCTCCTGCACGGTGACCGGCGAGAACCACTGGTCGCCGGTGCCGCCCTCGAGCGGCACGGTCACGTACGACGCGGCCCAGGCCACGGGGAGGACGAGCAGCGCCGGCAGGATCAACAGCCGAGCGTTCCCCCACCAGGAGCCGACGACCAGGCCGATGCCGACGATCGCCAGCGTGAGCCCGAAGAACTGGCCGGGCGTGACGGTTGCGTCAGTCGCGTTGTCGACGAGCGCCAGCAGGCCGATGCCCAGCAGCGCGGCGGCCAGGGTGTACCAGCCGAGCGGACCGCGAGGCACGCGCACGCGGGGAGCGCGAACGACGACCGTCCTCTCGGCCCTGAGTGCCGGTGCCGCGGCGCCGGCCGGCTGCGCAACGGCAGCATCGGCGCGGGAGCCGCCGCGTCGGAGCAGCAGCACGCCCAGCACCACCATGGCGGCGATGAGGAGCACCGGGCCGCTGATGTAGTAGCCGGGGTCCACGCCGACGTAGCCGCCCTGGCTCGGGAGTGCGACGAAGGCGATGAACAGCAGGAGCGCGATGAGCACGAGGCTGGTGGCGAGGCTTCCGCGACGCATGCCGAGCCGGTGCAGCACGGATTCGGCGACGGAGTCGTCCTCGCCCTCCACCGGGATCAGCAGCCACGCGCCGACGTACAGCACCAGCCCGGCGCCGCCGAAGATCATCAGGCCGACGAATGCGGCGCGGATCAGGAGCGGGTCGACGTTGAAATAGTCGGCGATGCCGGCCGCCACGCCGCCGATGACCCGGTCCGTGGCGCGCCGCCGGAACGGGCGAGAGGTTGGCTGGGCCGCGGTGTCCGGCTGGTCGGAGGTCACGCCAGCAGCATGGGCGTCGGGGTCGACCGTTGACCATCGGGGACAACCCTTGCCCGACCCTGAGGGCCGAGGATGCCGAATGGGGGGCATCCCCGATGCCCATCGTGCCGGGCGCATGCGAGGATGGGCGGGATGGCCCACGCAGAGCTGAACTCGGAGCAGGGGCACACGGTCGCGTCGCGAGCGCGGCTCCGTCGCAGCCGGAGCGATCGCCTCGTCGGAGGCGTGGCAGGGGGCATCGGCGACCACCTGGGCATCAACCCCGTGAGCGTGCGGCTCGGGTTCATCGCGCTTTCGCTGGCCGCCGGATTCGGGCTCGTCGTCTACGTGCTCGTCTGGATCCTTGCCCCGCTCGAGGACGAGGCCGAGCCGATGCGGCCGGTGCGCCGCCTCCCTCGGCCCCGGCTGCGCACCGTCATCGGCGCCGTCCTGGTCGTCGGCGGCGTGATCGTGCTGCTGTGGACGCTCGGCTTCTGGTTCGGTGCCGGGCTCGCCTGGCCGGCGGTGCTGGCAGCCATCGGCTTCGCGATCCTCTGGGCGCGGGACCCCGGTGAGCGGCGCGCGCGCCTGGACCTGGCGAGCTTCGGGACGCCCGTGCAGGCCGTGCTGTCGGGCCGGGTGTCGCTGCCGCGGATCGCGGGCGGCGCCGCACTGATCCTGGGCGGGATGGCGATCCTGCTCGCCGCGACCACCTCGTTCGAGGCCGCGACCAGCGTCGTGGTGGCGGTCCTCGTGACCGTCGGCGGGCTCGTGCTGCTCGCGGGGCCCTGGATGTGGAACATGGGCCGCACGCTGATGGACGAGCGCAGCAGCCGCATCCGCTCCGAGGAGCGGGCCGAGATGGCGGCGCACCTCCACGACTCGGTGCTCCAGACGCTGGCGCTCATCCAGCGCGCGAGGGCGCCGCGCGAGATGGCGACGCTGGCTCGCACGCAGGAGCGCGAGTTGCGGGCGTGGCTGTACGGGCGCGCGCCCAGCGTGCGTGGGGCGCGGCTGCGCGACGCGATCGACGCCATGGCCGGCCGCATCGAGCGGCGGCACCAGGTCCGCGTCGAGACAGTCGTCGTCGGCAACGCGGAGCTCGACGACCGCGTTCGCGCCCTGGTGGCGGCGTGCACGGAGGCTGCGCTGAACGCGGCCAAGCACTCCGGCTCCCTCGAGGTCAGCGTCTACCTCGAGGTTGAGGCCGATACGATCACCGCCTTCATCCGCGACCAGGGCCGCGGCTTCAAGCCCGCGGACGTCCCCGAGGACCGGCGGGGGATCGGCGAGTCGATCGTCGCCCGCATGGAGCGCAACGGCGGGACCGCCGAGATCAACAGCCGCCCGCGGCGCGGGACCGAGGTCATCCTGCGGCTGCCGAGGACGCGCGCATGACCGTCCGCGTCTTCGTGGTCGACGACCACGAGCTCTTCCGCTCCGGCGTCCGATCGGAGCTCCAGAACGGCCTCGAGATCGTCGGAGACGCCGGGGACGTGGCCGCGGCGGTGGCCGGCATCCGGTCGAGCGCGCCAGACGTCGTGCTGCTCGACGTGCACATGCCGAACGGCGGCGGCCGCGCCGTCATCGACGCCGTCCGCGCCGAGCGCCCGGAGGTCAAGTTCCTGGCGCTGTCGGTCTCCGACGCCGCCGAGGACGTCATCGGCGTCATCCGTGCCGGAGCCCGTGGCTACGTGACGAAGTCGATCTCGGCCGAGGATCTCGACACCGCCGTGCGTCGCGTCCACGAGGGCGACGCGGTCTTCTCGCCGCGCCTTGCGGGCTTCGTGCTCGACACGTTCGCGGCCGAGATCCCGCAGCCCGACGACCCGGAGCTGGACCTGCTCACCACGCGCGAGCGCGAGGTGCTGCGCTACATCGCGCGCGGCTACGCGTACAAGGAGGTCGCGCACGAGCTGGGCATCTCGGTGAAGACGGTCGAGTCCCACGTCTCGGCGGTCCTCCGCAAACTGCAGCTCTCGAGCCGATACGAGCTCACTCGCTGGGCCAGCGACCGCCGCCTGGTCTAGCGCGCCAGGACTTCCCAGGCGTAGACGCGGACCACCGAGTGGGCCGGATGCCGGAGGGCGTCGCGCACCTCCTCGATGCGCCTGCCGAGGCGGACGCCGGCGACGCGGGTGGCGATGAGCTCGAATGCCCGCACGGCTGGCTCCAGCGGGACTCGCGCGGTCGCGTGCTCGAAGCCGAAGATGATCACGGCCTTCGACAGCTCGGCGTCGAGGGACTGGAGCTTGAGCGCGTCGCTCACTGCGCTCGTCCCGCCGGCGTATGGATAAAGGAGATTCTCGGACCAGTGGTCGGCGTGCCGGTCGTCGTCGCTGAACGGGCGCGCCATCCTCATCTCGAGCGCCCACTGGCCCGGCACGACGAGGTCGCATTCGAGGCGGGAGCCGGGGTAGCGGCCGGAGGCGATCCCGGTGTAGGCGGGGTCGACCTGCGCGAGGTGCTCCGCGGCGAGGCGCACCGCCTGGCGCTCCTGGAGTGGGCCCACACCAGGTCGGGAGACGCGCTTGCCGGATCGCCCGATGGGGCCGGCGCGATCGACAGCATGCAGCGCGTCGGCGAAATCTGAGACGAACTTCGGAAGGCGAATCGCCCGCACAGTCGGACCTCGGTGCGCCCCCGCGTAGGCCCACGGGGCCTTGGACAAGCTGAGTTGACCGGTACTCTAGCGATACTTGTCAACGGCGCCGTGCCGTTATGCGCCGGACCGCCGATGTACAGTCTGAGGATGTCTGTCGAGGTGCCGCGGAGGGGTTCGCGGGGCGCGTTCTACCCTCGGCTGCTGGCTGGATTCTTCAACCGAATCGGGCTCGGACTGTTTCGTCGAGGACGCGTGCGCACCGTGGGCGGACTCCAGACGATCCTCCTCGAGACGCGGGGTGCGAAGTCCGGCGAGCTCCGCCAGTCGGTCGTCGGCTCCCTCGATGGGGGCGAGGGCTCGTGGCTCGTCATCGCCTCCCTCGCCGGAGCCGCCAGGAATCCGGCGTGGCTCCACAACCTCGCGGCGCGGCCCGAGGCGACGATCAGCCTGGACGATGGCCGGCGTGTCGAGGTCCGAGCCGACTCGCTCGAGGGGCAGGAGCTCGACGCGGCGTGGGCTCGCCTCGCCGCCATTGCGCCTCAGTACGTGAACTATCGGTCCAAGACGGACCGTGAGATCACCGTCCTGCGGCTTCGCCGGCGCGCCTAGAAGTCCCGACGCCCCATCGCCCTCGTCGCGCCGAGCACCTCGGTGAAGTAGTGGACTCGGCGGCGACGTCGCGGCTCGGCATGTAGATGAAGTCGAGCTGCTCGAAGAGGCTCAGTCCTCGCCGATATCCTCGTTCCAGATCTCCGGGTGGGCCGCGATGAACTCGTTCATGAGCTGCACGCACTCCTGCGAGTCAAGGTTGACGACCTCGACGCCGCGCGCGCGGAGGTAGTCCTCCCCTCCGACGAACGTGCGGTTCTCGCCCATCACCACGCGCGGGATGCCGTACAGCAGGATCGCGCCGGTGCACATGTCGCATGGCGACAGGGTCGTGTACATCGTCGAGCGGCGGTAGACCGAGGCGGGCAAACGCCCGGCGTTCTCGAGCGCATCGGTCTCCCCGTGACGGATGGCGCTGTTCTGCTGGACGCGCCGGTTGTGGCCGAGCGCCAGGACGGTCCCGTCGTCGGCGATCAGCGCGCCGCCGATGGGTACGCCGCCCTCGGATCGGCCGAGCTTCGCCTGCTCGATGGCGTGCTGCAGGCCGATCTGGTCGCGGTCGAGGGTCTCCATCGGTCCTCCTTGGGTCAGCTGCGTCGGTAGGGCTTGAGGTAGGCGCCTGGGTAGGCGACGTTGCGCCCCGAGAGCGCCAGCGCCGCGATGACGACGAGGTAGGGGAGGGCGAGCAGCAGCTCGAAGGGCACGTCGGCGAACGCGGGCAGGATGCCCAGTCGGAACTGGAGCGAGAAGACCATCGAGAACAGCAGGGCGCCGATGACGCCGCGGCCGATGCGCCAGCGCCCGAAGATCACGAGCGCCACGCACACCCAGCCGCGCCCCGCGATGATGTCGAGGGTGAAGCTGCCGAGCACCGCAAGCGTGAGGAAGGCCCCGCCAACGGCCATCAGCGCGCCACCGATCATCAGGGCCAGGTAGCGGGTTCGGGCGACGCTCACCCCGGCCGCATCGGCGGCCTCCGGGTTCTCGCCGACCGCTCGGATCTCGAGGCCGAAGCTCGAGCGCTGGAGCACCCACCACGCGACGGGCACCACGACGAGGAACGCGACCCAGGTCAGGCCGTACTGGCTGAGGACCGAGCCGATGTCGCCGAGGCCGGCGAAGGGGTTCACGACCGGCATCGGCTCCATGCGCTGAAGGTCGCCGCCCTGGAAGATGAGCCGGTTCACGAACTCGCTCAGGCCGATGAGGCCGATGGTCAGGCCGATGCCCGACACGTGCTGGTTCGCGCCGAGCGTCACCGTCAGGAGCCCCATGATCGCCCCCGCGACGATGCCCACGACGATCGCCGCACCCAGGCCGAGGAGCGGAGACCCGGTCGCCCAGGCCGTCGCGAACCCGGCGAAGGCACCCGCGTACATCGTGCCCTCGATGCCCAGGTTGAGGACGCCGCTGCGCTCGGCGTACGTTTCGCCCACGGTGCCGTACACGAGCGGCGTCGCGTTGCGGAGCGTGGCCGCCAGCAGGTCGACGAGGAACGTCATCCGGGTTGCGCCTCCGCGGCGACGTCGCCGGTGACCGAACCCGCGTCGCTGCCCTCGGAGCGCCTGGACCGATGGCGCCGCAGGGCGAGCAGGGCGACCGTGGTGAGCAGGAGCACGCCCTGCACCACGGCGCCGAGCTGAGAGGGGATGCCCAGGGACCGTGCCGCCGAGCTGGCGCCGACGGTGAGGTCGCCCAGGAAGATCGCCGCGAGCGCCACGCCGGGCATGGTGAGCGTCCCGAGCGTCGCGACCACGATCCCGGTGTAGCCGTACCCCGGGGAGAGGCCGCCCGTCAGCCGGTTCTGGATGCCCGCCACCTCGCTCACGCCGGCGATTCCGGCGATCGCGCCGCTCACCAGGGCGGCACCGAGCAGCGTTCGCGACACGCTGATGCCCGCGAACCGCGCCCCGTTCGGGCTCAGCCCTGCCGCCCGCAGGCGCAAGCCGGTCGGGGTGCGAGCGAGCACGTACCACGCGATCGCGATCACGGCGAGCGCCAGGATGAAGCCGAGGTGCAGGCGCGACCGATCGATGAGCGTCGGGAACTCGGCGGTCGCCGCGATTCGCGGCGACTCGGGGAAGCCGGTCGCCGGATCGCGCCATGGGCCGTGGAGCAGGCCATTGACGAGCAACAGCGCAACTGGGTTGAGCAGCAGCGTGGTCACGACCTCGTCGATCCCGAATCGGACCCGCAGGAGTGCGGGCACGAGCGCCCACGCCGCGCCCGCCAGCGCCCCGCCCGCCACCATGAGCGGCAACGCCAGGACCGGCGGCAGCCCGCCAACCAGGGTGCCGATCCCGGCCGCGGCGATCGCACCCAGCAGCAGCTGGCCCTCCGCCCCGATGTTCCAGTAGCCCGCCCGGAACGCGATGGCCACCGCGGCGCCGGTGAACAGGATCGGCGTGGCGGTGACGAGGACCTCGAGCAGGGTGAACTGGGACGTCAGCGGCGCGACGAGGTAGGCGACGTAGGCCTCGATTGGATTCGCCCCGGCGAGGAGGATCGGTCCGGCGGTGATGACGAACGTGATGAGCACTGCGGCGACGACGAGGACGGGGGTCGACCACGGCGAGATGCGCATCAGGCCGCCATCCCGCGGCCGGCCATGAGCATGCCGAGGCGCTCGAGGTCCGCATCGGCGGCCGACATCTCGCCCACGACGCGGCCCTCGTACATCACGATCACGCGATCGGCGAGGGCGAGCAGCTCGTCGAGGTCCTCCGACACGAGGAGGATGGCCGCCCCGGCCGCCCGCCTCGCGAGCAGCTGCGAGCGAACGTACTCGGTCGCGCCCACGTCCAGCCCGCGCGTGGGCTGCGAGACGACGATCACGCGCGGGTCGCGCGAGAGGACGCGCGCCAGGAGCACCTTCTGGATGTTGCCGCCCGACAGGCTGGCCACCGGGTCGTCCGGGCGGGCGCGGATGTCGAAGCGCTCGATCAGCTCGGCGGCGTGCTCCCGGATCCGCGGCTCGTCGATGCGTCCGCCGCGGCGAAAGTCATCCAGGCGCTCCAGCACGAGGTTGTAGGCCACCGACAGCTCGCCCACCAGGCTCGCGTGGCGGTCCTCCGGGATGCGGCCCACCCCGCCGCGCATGACCCGCTCGGGATCCGCGCCCGCCAGCTCGACCCCCCGCACGCGCACCGAGCCGCTCGTGGGCCGACGCATGCCGCACAGCACGTCCACGAGCTCGGTCTGCCCGTTGCCGGACACGCCCGCCACGCCCAGGATCTCCATCGCCGCGACGTCGAGCGCCACGTCCGACAGGGCCGGCAGCCCTGACGCTCCGTCCGCGTTCAGCCCGCGAATGCTGAGCACGGGCTCGCCCGTCGCGACGACGGCATCGGCCTGGCGCTCGACGCCGAACGTCGGGCGGCCGACCATCATCCGTGCCAGCTCGCGCTCGTCTGTCGCCCCGTCGACCGTCCCGACCAGCGCGCCGCGCCGCAGCACGCTCACCCGGTCGCTGATGGCGCGGACCTCCGCGAGCTTGTGGCTGATGAACACGACCGACAGCCCATCGGCCACGAGGGAGCGGAGCGTGGCGAACAGCGCGTCCACCTCCGCGGGCACGAGCACCGCGGTCGGCTCGTCGAGGATGAGGATCCGACAGTCGCGGGAGAGCGCCTTGAGGATCTCGACGCGCTGCTGCTGACCCACCGAGAGGTCCACCACGCGAGCGGAGGGATCGACCCGGACCCCGAATCGCTCGGAAGCGGCCGCCGCCCGTCGTTGGGCCTCGGCGAGGTCGAGCCGCAGCCCCGTGCTGCGCCCCAGCGCGAGGTTCTCCGCGACGGTCATCGGCCGCACCAGCGCGAAGTGCTGGGTGACCATGCCGATGCCCGCCGCGATCGCGTCGCGCGGGGACCCGACCGACAGCCTCTGCCCCGAAACCCGGATCTCCCCCGAGTCCGCCTGCGTCAGCCCGTAGGCGATGCGCATGACGGTCGTCTTGCCTGCACCGTTTTCGCCCAGGAGAGCGTGGACCTCGCCGCCGCGGACGTCGAAGTCGATCGCGTCGTTGGCGACGAGGTCCCCGAACCGCTTGGTGATCCCGCGCAGCTCGAGGGCGGGCGCGCTGTCGGTCACGCGCGGCCCGCGGTCAGCCTTGAGGGATCGTCGAGCCCGGCGGTGTCGCCTCGTTGATGTCGACGCGGAACGTCCCCGCCTTGATCTCGGCCTCGCGTTCCTCGACCGCCTGCACGACCTCGTCCGGGATGCCCCCAGGCACGTCGGCATTGATCGGCGCCAGCGCGGCGCCGCCCTTGCCGACC
>JBDTWT010000053.1:0-9422 GCA_040006555.1 Chloroflexota bacterium | reverse complement strand
GTACTCGGCCGCCCGCACCGGAGCGACAGGGCCGCCGGGAAGCGAAAGGGCGGCCAGGATGAGCGAGGCGAGCACGACGCCTCGCAGCGCCACGGCACGAGCGCGCATCAGGCCCGCCCCAGGAGCCTGGACAGGATGCTCGGACGCCGGACGCGGGGCGGCGTCGGCTGCCATTCCGGCATGGCGCTCTCCACGTCGGCGCGGTAGGCCGCCATGAGCTCGGGGTTGCGGCCGATGCGGCCCGTCCAGTCGGGAAGCACCCCGCGGTCGGACACCGCGTGGGCCGTCTCCTCGAGCAGCCGATCGGCGACGACGAGGAGCCTGACGAGCCCTCGGCCGAGCTCGTCCCGGTCCAGCGCGGCGGTGGGCAGCTCGGTCATCAGCATCGGGCGGTCGTCATCGGTCAACGCGAACTTCACGTACGGATAGTCGAAGTTGGCGCGGAGCATCCGCGCGTAGAGGCGCTTGGGGATCTCCATCGCCTCGAGGCCATAGTATGCCCAGAGCGAGCAGCCGACCCCGGCGACCCACGCAACCGTCACGCGCACGTCGTAGCGCCGGTGGCCGTCGAGGATGAGGTCACGGCTGAACGCCGGGTCGCCCGCAGAGCCCGAGGACGCTACGACCTCGAGGCCCAGCTCGGCGAGCCAGCGGTCGATTGGCGGAGCGTCGCTCGTCACGGGGCGCGAGTGCCGCCGACCCCGGCGACGACGGTCTCGCCGGACCTGATCCGGCGCCGCCGAGCGAAGTCGCGCTCCGTCGCCCCCGGGTCGATCCGGCAGTTGCGGCCGATCTCCACGCCGCGCGGCACCCTGGCCCGCTTGCCGACGAGAGTGATCCCCGCGTACAGCCGCTCTGGCTCGTCGACGTTCGGCCGCAGGTCGTCCCCCACGCCGACCTTCGCACCAGGCCCGATGCGCGCCTCCTTGTCGATGATGGCCCGATCCACCAGGGCACCCTCGTCGATCACGGCGTCGAACATTACGATCGAGTCGCGCACCGAGGCGCCGAGCGCCACCCGGACGCCCGGCGAGAGGATGCTGTGCTCGACGTTGCCCTCGACCACGCATCCGTGGCTCACCATCGAGCGCACGACGCTCGCGTTCGGACCGATGCGGGCCGGCGGTCGCTCCTCGCTGCGCGTGTAGATGAGCCAGCCGAGGTCGTTGAGCTCGATCCCCGGCGCGTCGTTCAGGAGGTCGAGGCTCGTGCGCCAGTAGCTCTCCACGGTGCCGACGTCCTGCCAGTAGCCCGCGAACTCGTAGGCGAACACGCGGCGCCCCTCCGCGACCATCGCAGGGAGCACGTCCCGCCCGAAGTCGATCCGCTCGGGGCTCAGCACGTCCCGCAGGAACGGCCACGAGAACACGTAGACCCCCATGCTCACGAGGTTCGAGGGTGGGTCGGCGGGCTTCTCGATGAACGCGGTCACGCGGCCGTCGGACGCCACGTCGAGGATGCCGAACCGATGCGCCTCTTCGATCGGCACGGTGCGGACCGCACAGGTGACGTCGGCGTTTCGCGCGCGATGGAGGGCGATGAACGGCCGGTAGTCCATCTTGTAGACGTGGTCGCCCGCCAGGATGAGCACGAGCGACGGCTGGCGGTCCTCGATGAAGTCGAGGTTCTGGAGGACGGCGTCAGCCGTGCCGCGGTACCAGTCCCGCGACCGCCCGCGGCCGAGGAACGGCTGCAGCAGCGTCACGCCTCCGTGGCTGCGGTCGAGGTCCCACGGCCGGCCGACGCCGATGTGGTCCATCAGCGAGCGTGGCGCGTACTGCGTGAGGATGCCGACGTCGGTGAGCCCGGAGTTCACCGCGTTGCTGAGGGCGAAGTCGATGATCCGGTACTTCCCGCCGAACGGGACGCCGGGCTTGGCCCGCACCTGGGAGAGGATGCTCAGCCGCTCGCCCTCCCCCCCGGCGAGGATGAGCGTGAGGACCGAGCTCGCCACGGCGTGCGCTCGCCTACGGGGGCGGGCACGGCCCCGGCGGAGGCGTGCACGGAGTCGGCGCGGGGGTGGGAGCGCCCAGGGGTTTAGGCGTCGCATTCGGGTCCGGCGTCGGCTCGGGGCCAGGCGTCGGCTCCACCAGCTCACCGCACACGTTGGGGAGGCTGCTCTCGCCGTAGAGCGGCGCGATGGTGTTGGTCAGGTTGGCATTCCCCGAGTCGTTCGGATTGCCGCTGCCTCCGAACTGCGAGTTCACGGCCCGGTCGGACCAGCGGTCGGCGGCGAAGATCCAGTTGTCGGGCCGGTTGGGAACCGCCTGCGACACGTAGGCCTCGAGGTCCAGGCAGCCCCCGCTCACGTTGTCGAAGGGCGGCACGGTCCCCTCGAGGAACGGCACCGTGATCGCCCGGCAGCCATTGGCCGCCGCCATCCCCGACCAGCGGCAGACGGCCGCCATCACGATTCCCTCGGGCTGCTCGATGCTCGTCTGCCCGACCGGCTGGTGGCCGTTCCAGTCCCAGGGCTGGTTGAGCGCGATGGTCATGAAGTCTTCCCAGAGGTAGAGCGGGCCGTCGGCGCTGAACAGCCCGCCACGGAACTGGTTGGACATCGCCTCCTGGTTGTTGTTGCCCATCCAGACGCCGGTCACCAGGCTGTCCGGCACGTACCCGAAGCCCGAGACGTCGCGGAAGTCGTTCGTCGTGCCGGTCTTGAACCCGGCCGGACGGCGGGCGCCGTCGGCGGTGAACAGGTTCGCCCGGTCGCCCCACAGCACGTTGCGGGCGGGGTCGGTGTTGCCCTCGAGGATCCAGTGCGGCAGGTACGCCTCGGCTGCCGTCATGGGATTCGTCACCTCGGGACCGTTGTCCTCGCGCGTGTAGATGATCCGACCGTCACGGTCGCGAATCTCGAGGATCGTGGTCGCCGGACGGAGCTCCCCGCGCTGGGCGAAGGTGCCGTACGCCTGTGTCATGTTCGTCATGTTCACGGGCACCGACCCGAGCGCGAGGGTCAGCCCGGGGTCCTGCGCCATGATGTACTCGGCGCTCGCGATGCCGAGCGACTCGGCGAAGTTCGCGGTCGTCTGCGCGCCGACCAGGTACTGCATCTGGACCGACGGGATGTTCAGCGAGTAGCGCAGGGCATCGACGGCGAGCACCGGCCCGCGCTCCCTGACGTCGGCGTTCGTCGGCCGGTAGGAGCCCGCCGGCCCACCGATGCTGAACTCCGTGATGGCGTCGACGAACATCGTCGAGACGGTCGCCGACCGCGCCCTGAAGGCAGAGGCGTACGTGATCGGCTTGAAGGCGGAGCCCGGCTGCCTGCGGGCGAGGGCGAGGATGTCGTACTCGCCCTGCACCTCGGGGGTGTCGAGGTCGTAGCCGACCGAGCCGATGTAGGCCACGATCTCGCCGGTCGACGAGTCGATCGACACCATCGCGCCGTTGTTCACGTTGAACCCCACAAGGCTGGCGACGTGCGTCTGCACGAGCTCGCGAGCGACCTGCTGGAGCGGATAGTCGAGCGTCGTCGTGATCCGGTAGCCGCCCGTGCGCACGGCGAGGATCGGGTTCTCCACGCCGAGAGACTCGAGGATGCGTCGTGCCTCTACCTCGACGCGGAAGCTGAAGTGCGGCTCGCGCAGGACCGACGTGTGGCGGCTGGGGCCCATCTCGGTCCAGCTCGTCGCGCGGGCCGTGTCGTACTCCGAGCGGGTGATGTATCTCTCCTCGAGCATCGCACCGAGCACGAGGTCGCGCTGCCGGAGCGCATCGGCTGCGCCTGCCTCCGGGTCCTCCGGGTTGAAGTTGCGGTTCTGGTACGGATCCAGGGCCGAGGGAGCCTGTGGCAGCCCCGCGAGGAAGGCCGCCTGCGCGAGCGTCATCTGGCTGAGGTCGGTCAGGCCGAAGTAGTTCGCGGCCGCGGCCTTGATGCCGTAGGAGCCGTTGCCGTAGAAGATGAGGTTCAGGTACGTCTCGAGGATGAGCTCCTTCCCCGACCGGCCGGGATAGGCGGCCGTCACCTGCATCGCCAGGATGTTCTCGCGAATCTTGTCCTCGAGCTCGGTCGACCGCGCGAGCGCCGGGGGCTCGCACACGTCGGTCTGGGCGGTCGCCTGCGCCTCCGCGGCCGGCGCATCCGGATCGACCGCGGCCACGCTCGGCTCAGGAGTGGCGCCCTCCTCGACCTGCGTCGATTCGCCCTCCTCCTGGAGGACGCGGGCGTAGTCGATGACCTGCTGGGTGATCGTCGAGGCTCCCTGGACGATCTCGCCGGCCTCGATGTTCGCCAGCGCCGCGCGAACGGCGCCCTGGAAGTCGACCCCGTTGTTCTCCCAGAAGGTACGGTCCTCGCTGGCGACGGTGGCCTGCCAGATGACCTCCGGCAGCTCCTCGAAGGAGACCGCGTCACGGTTCTGGCACTCGAAGCGGGCGAGAAGGACCGCACCGGTCCGGTCGTAGACGTAGGTCGACTGTGGGGGCACGATGTCGTCGAGGACGTTGGGGTCGGGGAGATCCGAGGCGAAGTACGTGTACGCGGCGAGCATGCCGCCAGCGGTGCCGACGACCGAGCCCACGAACGTCAGCCCGAACACGCCGAGCGTGACGAGCATGAGCGTGGCGAGCCCGCGACGCCGAGACCCGCGCCGCGTGGTGCGGCGCGTCATCATCAGGTGACGGCGCCGCCTCTGGAGAGCCGGATGCATCGCTCGAAGGGTACCAGTCGCTCGGGGCGAGCGCTGCGCCGGCGGCCGCCCGACCTCAGCGAAATGGGCCGAGGATGCGCTCGTCGAAGAGGAGGGCGATCACCGTTCCGGCGACGAGGAACGGGCCGAACGGGATGTAGGTCCGCATCCCGACCCGGCGGCGCGCCAGGAGCGCGATGCTCGCGCCGGACGCCAGGAACGCCGCCCCGAAAACGGCGATGAAGACGCTCGGGAAGCCCAGCATGAAGCCGATGGGCAGCACGAGCAGCAGGTCGCCGCGCGCCAGGCCACCACGCACGACCACCCCGAGAAGGGCGAGGAGCGCCGCGGCCGACACCCCGCCGATGATCGCCAGCACCGGGTGCATCGCCGGGTTGAACGGGATGAACAGCGCGGCAATCACGATGAGCGGGTCGAGCAGCAGGTGGGGCAGGCGGTGCTGCTCGAGGTCGGTCGCCACGAGGACGATGAGGATGCCGAGCAGGACCAGGTAGACCGAGGTCGCCCACCAGGGCAGCGCCGCGCGGGCCGCGACGGCCGCCGCGGCGGCGGCGCTGAGCACGGCGAGGGCGACGGTTCGGGTGCCGGGCCGGCGTCCCTTGGCCCCCCGCGCCGGCCACACGCTCGCGAGCCGCTCCGCGGCAGCGCCACCCGCGGCAAAGAGCGCTCCGATCGCGAGGACGGCGGGAACGGACACGTGGCCTCCACTCATGGGTGAGCGCGGACGGTGCGCTCTGGCACCGCCATCCTACGGAGGCGCCCGAGTCCGGCCCATAGCTCGATGGTCACGCAAATGTCGCCGCGCCGCTGGCATGCGGCCTGCGAAGCCCTCCGATGAAGCCGGCGCCACCCGCCGGCCACGCAGTCGGGAGGACACTATGGACCGCGATCGAGTTGAAGGCCCCCTCAAGGAGGCCGGTGGCAAGGTGAAGGAAGAGTGGGGTGACCTCACGGACGATGCCGCGACCGAGGCAGAGGGCAAGGCCGACCAGGTCGAGGGCAAGGTCCAGAACAAGTGGGGCGAGGTGAAGGACGCGGCCGACGGCGACCGCTGATCACTACCCCCGGATCAAGGGCCCCGTCCTCCGGGACGGGGCCCTTGCCGTGCCTCAGCCGCGCGCGAAGTCCATCGCGAGCCGTGAGAGCGTGGGGACCGCCGAGCCCGTCGCGCCCTTTGGCGCGTACGGCTTCTCGGTCCCGAGGGTTGCCGATCCCGCGATGTCGACGTGGACCCACGGGACGGTGACGAACTCCGAGAGGAAGACCGCGCTCTTGATGAGCGACCCGTCCCGGCTGCCCGAGTTCACGATGTCGGCATGGGGCGAGTCGTAGCTCGCACGGTATTCCGGCACCAGCGGCATCTCCCAGAACCACTCCCCTGCCGCGTCCGCCGCGGCCCGCACCGCCTCGCCCCAGTCGCGTGGGCGAGCGAAATAGGCGGCGACCTGGTCGCCGAACGCCATCGAGGCCGCGCCGGTGAGGGTCGCGACGTCGACGATGTGCGTCGCGCCCTGCCGCTCGGCCCAGGTCATCGCATCGGCGAGGATGAAACGGCCCTCGGAGTCGGTGTTCGTGACCTCGACCGTGAGCCCGTTCATCGCCTTCACCACGTCGCCCGGGCGCTGCGCGTTGCCTCCCGGCATGTTCTCGACCATCGGCGCCACCGCCATCAGCGGCGTCTCCGGCGCCAGTCGGGCGACCGTCCGTGCCGCGGCGACCACGGCCGACGCCCCGGACTTGTCGTGCTTCATTCCACCCATGTTCTCCGCCGGCTTGATGCTGATCCCGCCGGAGTCGAAGCACACGCCCTTGCCCACGATCGCGAGGCGCCGGTCACCGCCCGCCTCCCAGCCGGGCAGCTTGATCGCGACGAGGCGCGGAGGATGCGCCGAGCCCTGGCCCACGCCGAGCAGGAGGCCCATGCCGAGCGCCTCCATCTCCTTCGGCTCCAGGATCTCGACCGTGCACCCGTCTGCGGTCAGCTCGCGGGCAACCGCGGCCATTCCCTCGGGGGTGAGATCGTTCGCCGATCGGTTGGCAAGGTCGCGTCCGAAGGTCAGCCCCTCGCCGATGGCGGCGCCACGGTCCAGCGCTTCCTCGGCGACGCGTCGCCGAGGAAGACGACCTCCTCCACCGACCGCTTCATGGCGTCGGTGTCACGCGCGCGGCCGTAGATGTCGGTCGGTCGGTACGTCCCGGCGATCGCGCCCGATGCGGCCGCCGTCCACTCGTCGTCCCCCTCCTCGTCCCTGAGCCACAGGGCCAGGGTCCGGGCGCCGCGCCCGTTCAGACGACGGGTGGCCGCCGCCGCGAGGCGCCGGGCTCGCCACGGTCCGCGGCCTCGCGTCGCCGCGTTCAGGAGGAGGAGCTTCCCGGCGCGCAGGTTCCCGCCGTCGACGAGCGCGGAGGCGTGCTCAGCCGTATTGAACTCGCCCCAGTCGATGGCCTCTCGGATCGCCCCTCCAGACGCCGTGTCGAGCGCCGCGAGGTCGCCGCTCAGCTCGGCGTCGTCCTTGTAGATCGGTACGGCGAGGACGTCGGCCTCCACCTCGGCGGGCGGGCTGGACGCTGGGCGGAAGCGCATGCGGTGGGCTCCTTCTGGGGTCGGACGGCGGTCGAGTATAGGTCGCTAGTCGCGACAGTCGCCGATGCGCGCCGAGTACATCGAGAAGGCGGAGCCGACGCGCACCTCCGTTCCGGCGGGAGGCTCCTGGTCGATGATCCCCTCCGGCTGTGACTCGTCGTGGTCGCAGAACACGGTCCAGTTGAGCCCCGCCTCCGAGGCCACGCGCTGCGCATCCGCGGTCGCCATTCCGACCGTGTTCGGCACGACGACGACGCCGGCGTTCGGCGTCGGGCCGACCGGTCCGGGGGTCGGAGTCGCGCCACCACCCTGGCCCTGGCCCACCTGGAGCAGGAGCACCACCAGCAGGACGACAAAGGCGGCGGCGGCGACGATGAGGAGCGTGCCGATGAGCTCCCAGATGCCCCGGCGCGCGCGCGGCTCGCGCGCGGGCTGCGGCCGGCGGGCCGCGGGGAGCGGTGACGGTGGCGGCTGCGGGGCGGGCGGCGGCACGTAGCCGCTCCGCGACGGCGGTTTGGCGGGCGCCCGCGGAACCACGTGGCGCACGACGGTCGTGTCGTGGTCACGCGCGGCCGTGACCTCCTCGTCGACGGCGGCGAGCGCCCGGCTCATCGCCTCGGCGTTGTGAAACCGCTGGTCGGGCTCGATGCGCAGGGCCTGGAGGATCGCCTCGTCCAGGCGGCCGGGGACTCCCTCCGCCACGGTCGAGGGCGGTCGCACCCGACCCGACGCCTGGGAGGCGCTCACCTCCTCCGGCGTCTCCCCGGCGAACGGCACCCTGCCGGTCAGTGCCTCGTACAGCACGACGGCGAGGCTGAACAGGTCGCTTGCCGGCGTGAGGGCCTCACCGTGGAGCTGCTCGGGCGACATGAAGTGGAGCGAGCCGATGCTGGTGTCGCCGTCCTGGGCGGCGTGGGGCGACCGGGCGATGCCGAAGTCGATCAGCTTCGCCGGCCCGGGCCCGAGCATCACGTTCGCGGGCTTCACGTCGCAATGGACGAGGCCGCGGTCGTGCACCACGCGAAGGCCCGCGAGCAGCTCGCTTCCGATGCGGAGGACCTCGTCGCGCGACAGGCGACCACGCGTGTCGAGCTCCTGGCGAAGGGACCGATGCCGGTCGAGGAGCTCCATCACGATAAAGTGCGCCGACCCATCACTCCCCGAGTCGTACACGTGCACGAGGCTCGGGTGCGACAGCGATGCCGCGGCCCGCGCCTCCGCGAGGAAGCGGTCGGAGAACTCCGGGTCGTCGGCGAAGGGCGGCGAGAGGACCTTCACGGCGACGTCGCGCTCGAGCCGGCCGTCGCGCGCGCGATAGACGCGGGCCATGCCTCCGCGCGCGAGCAGGCCATCCATCCGATACCGGTCGGAGAGGGTCCGACCGACCATGGGGTCGGGTTCGGCCGGGGCGGCTCCGGGCAAGGGGCGCGGAGGATCGCTCACGGCGCCGCCGCTCCCGACTCGATCGTCGCCCGGAGCTCCTCGATCGTCGCGAGCGCCACGCCGAGGCCTGCGACGGCCGGGCGGGTCGCGGAGGCGGCGCCCTCGCTGATGGCGATCTGCAGGGCGCGATCGGCCATCGCCGCATCCTCCGCCAGGTCGGCGAACTCGGCCGCGGCGGCCGCAGCGGCCTCGCGGTCGTCGGATTCGGTCGCGTCGATGAGGGTGGTCACGACGATGATCATCGCATCCGTAGCCTCGAGCCAGACGGGAAGCGCATCCGACGCACCGCCCGCCGCGACGAGCGCGTCGCGCTCGGCGCGAGCAGCCTCCAGCTCCCTTCGTGCTGCGTCGTACCTGCCCTCGACAAGCGCAGCGAGCGAGCGGTCGACGGCCTCCAGCACCGCCGCGCCTCCACGCCGCATCGCCGCGACCCGGTCCGCGGCGGGCGCCGCCGTGCGGAGCTCCCCGGCGATCGCCGCCAGCTCGTCGGTGCTCACGACGGGCGAGAGTGCCGCGGCACCCCGGTCTCGCGTGAGGCGAGCGCCCGCGAGCGCGGCGAGGGCGAGCTCCGCCTCACGGGCCTCGTCGGACGCGCCCTCGACGGTCTCGGCGGCGGTCTCCAGCCGCGGCCCGGGCGGCTCGTCGCCCTGCACGGCGAGCGCGCTGCCGTCTCGAGCCGCGTCGAGCGCCGGCTGCAATGCGGCCGCCAGCGCGTCGAGCGCATCGAGGGCGACCCG
>JBDTWT010000052.1:0-9442 GCA_040006555.1 Chloroflexota bacterium | reverse complement strand
TGTCGGTGGCCATGGCGCATCGCCACGGCCTCGTGCCGCTGGGCGAGGCCGCAGTCGCGATCGTCACCGCCGCGGCGCACCGTGCGGAGGCCTACGAGGCCAACCGCTTCGTGATCGAGGAGATCAAGTCGCGGCTCCCGATCTGGAAGCGGGAGCGCTTCCCCGATGGAAGCGAGTGGAAGCGGCCTGGAGCCTAGGCCACGGTGCCCGCGTGCACCGTGGGACGCGGGAAGGCACAATGCGCGGCAATGGCCACCCCCAAGCCGGGCGAGATCCGCTGCCCGACGTGTCACCGCTCGACGCCGCCCGCGGCGTTCTGCACGCAGTGTGGCTCGGCGATTCCCGCCGACGCGCGTATCCGGCCGCGAGGGCTCGATCGCGACGAGCTGCAGGAGCGCATCCGCGCTCGACGCTCCGGGGGTGAGCCCTATCGGCGTGGCGGATCCGCGGGAGACCACGCCGCAGGCTACCAGCGCTTTCAGCCCGAGCCCGAGGACCGAGGGGCGCGACGATCGGGCGCCGATGACGAGCCGCGGCCGGACCTGCTTCCCGAGGCCCCCTTGCCGCCGAATCGCCCGGCTGCCGCCGTCGCCGCCGAGTCGCGCGCGCCCGTCACTCGGCAGCCATACGAGCGCCCCGACCTGACCCGAGACCGCGACGACTGGACCGCTCCAACCCGCGACTCCGAACCGGCGGCCACCGCGCGGCCGGCGTCGTATCTCGCCCCCGTCGAGGACTACCGAGAGGCCGACGGCGACGGCGACCTCGGCGTGTATGACGAGCCGGCGTACGTGGAAGACTACGAGGAGTGGGACGAGGAGCCGCGCGAGCGCCGCTCGGCTGGCGCCGGAGCGATCGCGATCCTCGGATTCCTTGCGCTCGGCGTCCTGGCGCTCCTGGGCGGCGCGGTGCTTGCGGGCGTCTTCGGCGACAACCCACAGACCGGCGTGATCGATACGAGCCCCTCGCCGAGCGTCAGCGCGGCGGCGACCGCGGAGGAGACGCCCGCGGAGACGCCCTCGGACGAGCCCGCGGGCACGCCGCGGGCGAGCGGTGACGTCATCGTCTTCCCCGACGGCTTCACCGCGGACGTGCAGCCCTGCCTGCCGGGCAGTGCGGACGTGGACGGCTGCGAGTCGAACGGCCAGACGAACGGCGGGTCGCTCGACATCTGGGTGGGCTTCACGAACGGCACCGAGGAGGACGTGATCAGCGCACAGGTCTTCAGCCCGGATGGGACGCCGGCGGGTAGCCCTGGCACGATCGATCTCGCCCGGATCGGCTGCTCGCCCACCTGCCCGGGTGGATGGACGTACTTCCCCTTCAGCGGGCTGCCGGAGGGAACGTACGAGGTGGTCGTGACTCGCAACGGCGAGCCCGCTGGAGAGACGAGCTTCGTCGTTTCCTGAGGCGTCGCCCGGGGCCCCATGGCCCGGCGCGTGCAAGGACCCACCATCATGTCGAGCGTCACCTTCGACCGGCTCCGCCTTCCCATCGCACTCGGCCTCGGGCTCATGCTCCTCGCGGGCTACCTCTTTCTCCAGCGCGCCGAGGCCGACTCCACGGCGCTCGGCCCGAGCCCGACCATCGTGGTGGGCGAGCCGGGCGGCGGCGTGGTGACTCCTCCGCCGACCGCGACGCCGTCACCCTCTCCGTCGCCCGTCGCGGCGTCCACCCCGGTCCCGACGCCGCAGGAGACTCCGACCCCCACGCCGATCCCACCGGAGGAGGAGTTCACGGCGCAGGTGAGGGCCTGCGAGCGAATCTCCGGTGCCGAGTGCCTCGACGAGATCCGACGGCTGCGCGACGGTGACGAAACGTTCGTCGCCCTCGTCACCTTCGACAACCTGAGGTCCGGCGACGTGATGAACGCCATCCTCGACGGGCCGTCGGGACCGATCGAGGGCGGCGCCTTTGCCCCCGAGGGAAGTGGCCGCGGCTGGTACTACTCCAGCTTCGCAGTCGGGGGCCTGCCCGCCGGCCAGTACACGCTCACCGCACTGCGCAACGGTGAGCCGGTCGCGCGGATCGAGCTGCGCAAGGACGACTGACGGCGCGCGGTGGCTCGCCTACCCGCGCCCCGCACTCGAAGATGACTCCGGCCGTTCTCGTGGTGCTCCGCCGGCATCGCGGCGGCGAACGGCGAGGGCGCTGATCGCCTCGAGGACGCACCGGTGCGCCGCCATCGCCGTCACCTCCGCGTGGTCGTACGGCGGAGCGACCTCGACGACGTCCATGGCGGCGAGCTCGACGCGCCCGACGACCTGTCGAATGGCGCGCAGGAGCTCTCGGGTTAGCATGCCGCCGGGCTCCGGGGTGCCGGTGCCGGGCGCCATCCCCGGGTCGATGACGTCCACGTCGACGGACAGGTAGATCACCTCGGGGCCGTCGAGTGCCTCCGCGATGGCATCGGCCACCACGGACTCGGCGCCCCGCTCCTCGATCTCGGTCATCAGGTGCCAGCGCATCCCCTGCGCCCGCATCCACTCGAGTGTCTCGACGCTCGGCCAGTAGCCTCGCAGGCCGACCTGCACGAAGTTCCTGCCCGCGACCGCGCCGGACTCGATGAGCCGGCGCATCGGCGTCCCGTGGCTGTGCAGGTGGCCCCAGGTCGTGTTGGCCGCGTCGGCGTGAGCGTCGAAATGGACGATGCCGAGCCTTCGCGGGGCGACCGCCTCGGCCACCGCCGAGGCCGACGGATACGTGATCGAGTGATCGCCGCCGAGCACGATCGGCACCGCGCCGCTGCGCGCCACGTCGAGCACCTTGCGGCGGATGACGGCGCGGCTGCGCTCGGCGTTCATCGGCGTGACCGGTGCGTCACCGGCGTCCACGACGTCGAGCCAGGCGTAGGGCTCAATGCCCAGCTGGAGCGAGTTGACGTCGCCGGCGTGGTAGCTCGCCTGCCGGATGGCGCGCGGTCCGAAGCGGGCGCCGGGTCGGTGGCTGACGGCATCGTCGAACGGCGCCCCGACGATCGCCACGTCGGGCCGGCGTCGGCGGAGCTCGTCCGCATCGGTCACCCACGGTAGCTTCTGGAAGCTGGGCAGGCCGACGTACGTGGGCAGGTTGAAGTCGTCGTAGGCGGTGTACGGGTCGCCCTCGGTGGGGGTCTCGTCGTTGATGCCGCGCGGTGCGCGGGACTCGTCGGTCATGGCGCTGTCGCGTCACCTCCGGCGTTGGACGGGCGCCGTCGCGATGCGGAGCAGGCTCGTCCGGCCGGGATGCTAGCACTACCATCGCGGCCTGATGGCGACCGGGATCACCTACAGCGTGGAAGAGGCTCGCGACCTGCTGCCGACCATCCGGGCGACGCTGCTTCAGCTGTCGATGATGCGACGGGCCGGTGGTGAGGAGGCCGCGCTCGAAGCGCTGATCGGCCACCTCGACTCGCTCGGCGTCGTCGTGCGCGACCTCGATGCCGGGCTGGTGGACATTCCCACCGTGCGCGACGGTGACCGCGCGTGGCTCTGCTGGCGCCTCGAGGATCCGGACGTCGGGTGGTGGCACACCACGCGCGAGGGATTCTCCTCGCGTCAGCCGCTCTGAGCGCGATGCCGCTCGTGGTCGCCGTCGTCGGAGATGCGCTCCTGGACGTGACGCTCGATCCCTCGGAGCCGATGCGTCCCGGCGGCGACGTGCCCGCGAGAGTGCGCGTCGGTCCCGGCGGCCAGGGGGCGAACGTCGCCGTGCGCCTGGCTCGCCGCGGGGCGAGCGTGCGGCTCGCCTGTGCACTGGGTGACGACGCCTCGGGACGCCTGCTTCGGGAGGCGCTCGAGGCCGACGGCGTTGCCGTGGACGCCGGCCCAACAGCAGCCAGCGGCGCCGTGGCCATCCTCCTCGGGCCGGGTGGTGAGCGGAGCATGCTGAGCCAGCGAGTGCCGGTCCTGCCTGACGTCGACCCGCCACGGCTCGCCGATGGCGCCGACTGGCTGGTCATCTCCGGGTACGCGCTGCTCGAGGATGGCGCCCTCGACTTCGCCAGCCGCTGCGCCGCGCTGCCGGCTCGCCGGGCCGTCCTCGGATGCTCGGTGCCGGATGGCCGGCTCGCTGACTGGCGGGCCGCGGCGAGGGCCGCGCGTGCGGACCTTGTGATCCTCAACGCCGATGAGGGACGGGCCCTCGGCGCCACCGACGGCGACGACGTCGAGGCCCTGGCCGTCAAGCTGGCCACCGAGCTCGACGCGCTCGTCATCGTCACTGGCCCACGAGGAGCGTCCGCGGCCGGACACGGCATGCGGATCACGGTCGCTCCGCCGGCTGCGGGCACGCGTGCCGTCGATACGACGGGCGCCGGGGACGCGTTCGCCGCCGCCGTCATCGCGGGCCTGGGCGACGCGTGGCCGCCCGACGCCGACGCGCTGCGCGCGGCGATCTCGGCCGCGCTGTCGACCGCGGGCCAGGTCGTGGGTGTGGCGGGTGCGCAGGGTGCGGTGGCGGGCGAGCGCGACCGGACGTCGAGATGATGCCGGACTGGCTGGTCCTCTCCGACGAGGTACGCGACGCGCTCGACGCCGGGCGCCCCGTGGTCGCGCTCGAGTCCAGCCTCATCGCGCAGGGGCTCCCGGTCCCACACAACCTCGACACGGCGATGAGGGCGGAGCGGGCCGTCCGCGAGGCCGGCGCGGTGCCCGCGACGACGGCGATCGAGGACGGCAGGCTCGTCGTGGGCGCCGACGAGGCGCTTCTGCGACGCCTCGCGGACCCGGAGCGGCGGATCGCCAAGGCGGCGTCCCGCGACATCGGACCGCTGCTCGCCGGAGGCGACCTCGCATCCACGACCGTCAGCGCGACCCTCCGTGCGGCGCACGTGGCGGGAATCGCCGTGATGGCCACCGGCGGTATCGGCGGCGTGCATCGCGACGCGGCGCGGACGTTCGACGTGTCGAGCGACATCGACGAGCTGGCGGCCACGCCGGTGGCGGTGGTGTGCTCCGGCGCGAAGTCGATCCTCGACCTCCCGGCCACCCTCGAGCTGCTCGAGACGAGGCGAATCCCCGTCCTCGGCTACGGCGTGGACGAGCTGCCGGGCTTCTACAGCGTCGGCTCGGGGCTGCCGCTCGCGCACCGGGTCGACACGCCGGAGGCCGCGGCCCGAGCCGTCGCCGCGCATCGGTCGGTCCCCGGGGCGGCGGGGATGCTCGTAGTGCAGCCGCCGCCCGCGGATCTCGCCATCGAGGCGTCTGAGGTCGAGGCGTGGATCCGCGACGCGCTGGCGGCTGCCGACGAGGGTGGCGTTCACGGCGGCGCCCTCACGCCGCACCTGCTCGCCTCGGTCGCCCGCGCGTCCGGCGGCCGCACGCTCCGCGTGAACGTCGCGCTCATCGAGGGCAATGCCCGAACGGCGGGCCGGATCGCGTCCGCCTTGGCCTGAGGCGTATCCTTCACGAGGGTGCCCTGAACATGAATCGGAGGCCAGCCCGTGCGCATCTACGAGGGGAGTCCCCGGCAGGGCTGGGAAGAGGCTCTGCGTTCCATCGGCGGCTTCGCCGACCGTGAGGGCCTGAAGGACCTGCTCTTCCTGGAGCGAGACGGAGGATTCCTACTGCAGGGCCTGCGCTACATGGACAGCGGCGCCGCGGCGGACAGCATGGGCTCCCTGGGGAAGCGGAGCTACGAGCTGGACGACGAGAAGGTCGCCGAGCTCATGGAGGGCGCCTTCGAAAGCCGCGGCGAGGGCGAGAAGGGGCCTGACAAGGAGTTCACGAACTACTACGAGATGGCGCTGCGGGTCATCGGCTCGTACCTGGACTCCCAGCGCCCGCACGACGTCTTCTTCTTCGAGCAGGAGGGGTCGTTCGTCGTACGGCTGTTCGGGACGACGGGCTCCCACGCGGGAGGGCACAGCCTCGCCGAATTCACCCGCGAGGAGATGTTGGCTATGATCGAGAAGGCGCGGCCATAACTGCCGCGCCGATTACGCCGCGCACGCACACCAATGGGGAGAACTCGGCATGAAGGCGCTCAAGGTCCTTGTCATCAGCATCGGGGCGCTCCTGGCCGCCCTGATCGTGATCCCACTTACCATCCTGGCCGGACTCTTCGTGTGGCTGAAGCTCACCGAGGAGACCGATGACGACGAGATGGAGCTCGACGACGCGATCTGACGCCACGGCGCGGAGTCGCGAACGCTGAACGACGGGCGCCGCGAGGCGCCCGTCTTCGCTATCCGCTCGCGATGGCCCAGGCCGCGGTCCAGCACACGGCGGCGACCAGCATCCCGATCCACAGTCGCCGCGCTCCGGCGGCACCCTGTCCGACCGCCGCGAGGCCGATGAGGCCGAGCAGCCCCGCGAGCGGGTCGACGCTTCCCCTCGCCAGCAGCACGGCACCGACTCCCAGCCCGACCCCCATCGCCAGCAGCCACGCGACGGCGAGGGCGGTGCGCCTGCCGAGCGCCTGCGCGAGGTTGCGACGCCCGAGCGAGGCATCCGCCTCGAAGTCGCGCAGCGCGTTCGCGAGATGCGCGGCCGCCGCGAACGGCGCCACGAGCAGCGGCGCCGCGGCCACGCGCTCGAGCGGGACCCCCACCCCCGCGGCGACCCAGAGCGGGAGGATGCCGAAGCTGACGAGGTAGGGGAGCACCGAGAGCCGGGTGCTCGACAGCCACAGGCTGTAGGCGACCGCCGACGAGGTCGCGGCCAGGCCGAGTACGAGGGGGAGCGGGCCGAGCGGCGCCGACGCCGCGAGGAGCAGACCCGCGCCCGCGCCGGCCACGGCGAGCGCGCCGCGGGAACTCAGCTGGCCGGCGGGGATGGGCTTGCCCGGCTGCGCGAGCGCGTCGCGCTCGCGATCGGCCCAGTCGTTC
The DNA here is from genome assembly GCA_040006555.1 of Chloroflexota bacterium. Classification (GTDB taxonomy): domain Bacteria; phylum Chloroflexota; class Limnocylindria; order QHBO01; family QHBO01; genus JACDBZ01. The sequence goes on along the minus strand of JBDTWT010000052.1, from coordinate 2,634 downwards.
ACCTCGCCCGTCACGACCTGGGAACCGAGGATGGCGAGCGTGGTGAGCCAGGTGCGTGCCCCGAACGGCGGGAGCCCGGCCTGCGCGGCGAGGATCGAGCCGAGCGCCAGGGTGAGTGCGACGACGGCCGCGGTGGGTGCCGGGTGAACGACCCGCACGATGCCGACCACGTCGCGCATGCTACGCGGACATCCGCGGCGCTCGACTGAGGTATGATCAATCCCCGAGTAGACAAGGCGTTCCTACTCGCGCGCGCGCACCGCGGGGGCCGGCGCTCCAGCCACGAGCCGAGGTAACTGTGCCGAAGTATGTCTTCGTGACCGGAGGCGTCACGAGCTCGCTCGGCAAGGGCATCACCGCCGCGAGCATCGGCCGCATCCTGAAGGCACGCGGGGTCCCGGTCAGCATCCTGAAGCTGGACCCCTACATCAACATCGATCCCGGCACGATGTCGCCGTACCAGCACGGCGAGGTCTTCGTCACCGACGACGGCGCCGAGACGGACCTCGACCTCGGCCACTACGAGCGGTTCATCGACGAGAACCTGTCCCAGGCGAGCAACGTCACCACCGGGCGCATCTACCAGAGCGTGATCGCGAAGGAGCGCCGCGGCGACTACCTCGGCGGCACGGTGCAGGTCATCCCGCACATCACCAACGAGATCAAGGAGCGCATCGCGCGCGTCGCCCGCGAGGGCACCGGATCCGTGGCGACGAGCGGCCTTGCGGCCCACGGCGTCGTGATCGTGGAGGTCGGCGGCACGGTCGGCGACATCGAGTCCCTGCCGTTCCTCGAGGCGATCCGCCAGATGCGCAAGGACGTCGGCCGGAAGAACGTGCTCTACGTGCACGTCACCTGGCTGCCCTCGATCGGGGCCACCGGCGAGCTGAAGACGAAGCCGACCCAGCACTCGGTGAACACCCTGCGCGGCATCGGCATCCAGCCCGACATCATCATCCTGCGCAGCGACGAGCCGATCGACGACGAGATCCTCGACAAGGTCAGCCTCTTCACCGATGTCGACGTCCACGCCGTCATCCCGCTCAAGACCGCCAGGAGCATCTACGAGGTCCCGATCCAGCTCGAGCGCGCCGGCCTCGGCAAGCTCATTACGCGCGAGCTCGAGCTGCCGGGGAGCGAGCCCGACCTGTCCGACTGGCATGAGCTCGTGACCCGCATCCGCGCCCCACGGCCCGAGGTGGAGATCGCGGTCGTCGGCAAGTACACCGAGCTGCCCGACGCCTACATCAGCGTCACCGAGGCACTCAAGCACGCGGCGCTGCACCACAACGTCGACGTGAAGGTCCGCTGGATCCGCTCCGAGCACCTCGAGCGGGTGGATCCCGATCAGGTCGCGACCGAGCTCGACGGCGTGGCCGGGCTCCTCGTTCCCGGCGGGTTCGGCTACCGCGGGGTGGAGGGAAAGATCCGCGCGATCCGCTGGGCGCGCCGCAACAAGGTCCCGTTCCTGGGGCTGTGCCTCGGGCTGCAGTGCGCGGTGATCGAGTTCGCGCGCGAGGCGCTGGGCACCGAGGACGCCAACTCCAGCGAGTTCAACGTGTTCACCGAGCATCCGGTCATCGACCTCATGCCCGACCAGGCCGATGTCACCGACAAGGGCGGAACCATGCGACTCGGCCTCTACCCCGCGCGTCTCGAGGACGGCTCGCACGTGCGGGACGCGTATGGGGCCGAGATCGCGTACGAGCGCCATCGTCACCGGTTCGAGGTCAACAACGCGTACCGGGAACCGCTCGACGCCGCCGGCATGTGGTTCAGCGGCGTCTCGCCCGACGGGAGGCTCGTCGAGTACGTCGAGCTCCGTGACCATCCCTGGTTCGTGGCCACGCAGGCGCACCCCGAGCTGAAGAGCCGCCCCAATCGGCCGCATCCGCTGTTCCGTGACTTCGTCGGCGCGGCCTCGCGGCGCGTGGTGACCAAGCCACAGCGCGGCCGCCGTGGCTCCTCGGCGGCAACGACGGCAGCCACGGCCGAGCGAGCGACCCTCCCGATCGAGACCAAGGGATGACTCCACGCGCCGCCCAGGGTGGCACGGCGTCGCCCGCGCTGGAGAGCCCCGACCTCGACGCGGCGATCGAGCGGGCTGAGGCGTCGACCGTCGTCATCTGGCGGGGCGAGCACGTACCGTTCGACGAGGTCCCGGAGCGCATCGCGGCCATCTCGAGTCGCGAGGAACGCGATCTCTACCTCGACGGATACGTCCAGGCCGTGGAGGCGCTCAACCCGCTCTACGAGGAGCGGCGCGAGCGTTGGCGCTCGCTCGCCGCGGCCTCCGGGTCGACCGACGTCGTCGAGGCAGCGGCGGAGCCCGGCGTGGACCCACGGGCGCTCGCGGTCGACCTCGAGCGGTTCAGCGTCCACACCGAGACCCCGTACTTCGCCGCGCTGCGCCGCTACCTCGCGCTGGTGGACATCGAGCAGGGCGACGGCACCATCGCCGACCTGTGGCACGTCACGCGCGGCGTGAGCTGGAGCCACTGGTTCGGCGAGCGCGAGATCCGACGTGCGGTCGCCTCGGCGGGTCGCGCGGCCACGGCGTCGCTCGAGCTCGACGGCTGGCGCTCGGCGGAAGGGCTCCTGTACGGGACACCGGCCGGGACGGACCCCGTGGTG
>JBDTWT010000051.1:0-9499 GCA_040006555.1 Chloroflexota bacterium | reverse complement strand
CTTCCTGACGATGCTGTTCGTGGCGACGGGTCGCCGGAGCTACGTGCTCATCGGCCTCATCCTCTTCGTCGCGGGCGCGTTCGTGGCGTACCGGCTCTTCGGCCACGTGCAGACGCGCGTCGACATCTGGCTCGATCCCTTCGCCGATCCCCTCGGGGCGGGGTTCCAGCCGGTGCGGGCCCTCTACGCCCTCGGCCGCGGCGGCCTCTTCGGGGAGGGCCTGGGCCAGGGGCTCGTCACGCTCGGCTCCGGGCTGACGATCCCATACGTCCACACCGACTTCATCTTCACCGCCATCGCCGAGGAGCTCGGCCTGCTGGGCGCCTTCGCGCTGCTCGGCTTCGCCGCCGTCTTCGTCTTCCGCGGCCTGCGCATCGCGGCGCTCGCGCGCGACGACTTCGGAGCGCTCCTGGCCGCGGGCCTGACCGCCAGCCTCGGGCTCCAGACGCTGATCATCATCGGCGGCAACACGAAGCTCATCCCGCTCACCGGCATCACGCTGCCCTTCGTGAGCTACGGCGGCTCGAGCGTCGTGGCGAGCTTCGCGATGGTCGGCCTGCTCCTCTCCATCAGCCATCGCAGCGCGACCGGGGCGGAGCCGGGACCAGCCCAGTCGTGATCGCCACGAACGTCCGGCGCCTGGGCCTCTACCTCATCATCGCGTTCGCGGTCGTGTCGGGATCGATGGTCTGGTGGCAGGTCGTCGAGGCGTCCCAGCTCGCGACGCGCCCCGACAACCCGGAGGTGCTCCACGCGCGGCGGACGCTGCCGCGGGGCACGATCTTCGACGCCACCGGCCAGGTGCTCGCCTCGTCGACGCTCGTCGACGGCCTCTCCATCCGCACGTACACCGATCCGGCGTTCGCGCACGTCATCGGCTACGCGAGCCACCGGTTCGGCACCACGGGCATCGAGCGCGCCTTCGAGGACCTCCTGGTCGGCCAGACTGATCCGAACCCGTTGCGCGACCTCATCCGCGACGTCCTCGACCGCCAGCCGCAGCCGCGGGATCTCACGCTCACCATCGACCGCCGTCTCCAGGACTTCGCGGCGGCGCAGCTCGGGGACAACGCCGGCGCGATCGTGGCGCTCGACCCGATCTCGGGCGCGGTCCTCGCCATGGTCTCGTCCCCCACCTTCGACGCCACGCCGATCTCCGGCGACCCGGAGCAGGCACAGGGACCGATGGACGCACTGCGCGGCGACCCCGCGGAGCCGCTCCTGCCCCGCGCGCGGCAGGGGCAGTACGTGCCGGGCTCGATCCTCAAGGTGCTCACGACCGCCGCGGCGCTCGACGCCGGGGTGATCACGCCGCAGACGACGTTCGAGACTCAGCCGGCTGAGGAGGCCGATGGGTTCGTCGTCGACGGCTTCGTCATCCGCGAGCACGACCTCGGCGAGGTGCAGCCGGCGCTGTGGGCGCTGTCCGATGCCCTCCAGGTGTCGAGCAACATCTACTTCGCGCACGTCGGGCTCGAGCTGGGTGGCGAGGCGTCCCTCGAGTACGCCCGTCGGTTCGGCTTCTGCGAGGCGCTCGAGATCGGCCCGCTCAACCGCGCGCTGGGCGTGGCGCCCAGCTACCTCACGTCCCCGCTCGACGGCGAGTGCGCCCCCTTCGCCAGCGACGTCCAGCTCGCCAGCACGGCGTTCGGGCAGGGCGAGGCGGTCGTGACGCCGGTCCAGATGGCGCTCGTCGCGGCTGCTATCGCGGGCGGCGGCGTGATGCCGCACCCGTTCGTCGTGCGCGAGGTGCGCGCGCACTCGGAGACCGGGCAGCCGAGCGAGACGGTGGTCGACACGTTCGGATCCGGTGGTGGGACTCGCGTCGTGAGCGGAGAGGCGGCGACCGCGACGCGCGCGGCCATGGTCGACGCCGTGAACGGTGACCTCGGCCGTCTTTTCGCCGGGCAGGCGGACGTGACCCTGTACGGGATCAGCAACGAGCGCTCCGCCGGGAAGACGGGAACGGCGCAGCTCGGCGGCGACCAGGCACCGCACTCGTGGTTCATCGGCTTCGCGCCGGGCCAGGAGGGGGCGACGCCGGAGATCGCGATCGCCGTGCTGGTCGAGCGAGGCGGGTCAGGCTCGGGGCTGGCCGCGCCGATCGGCGGACGCATCATGGCCGAGTGGCTGCGCCTGAACGAGACCGCGGGGAACTGACCCGGGGGGTGTGACGTCCGTCGTACCACCAGTGCCCGGTGAACCCGGAGCACAGTCGCTGCGCTATTGTTGAGAGCGACCCAGCCCGAGTGATCGAGGCGCCCGCGCGGGGCGCCCACAGGGGAGACGCCCAAAGGCTTTGAACAACGTCCAGGGGCCGGCGGAGCGCGTGATCGCCAGCGTCGAGCGCGTAATCGTCGGCAAGCACGCCGAGGTCCGGTTGGCCCTCGTGGCGCTGCTGTGCGAGGGGCACATCCTCATCGAGGACGTCCCCGGCGTCGGCAAGACGATGCTCGCCAAGGCGCTGAGCCAGTCGATCGGCTGCCAGTTCCGCAGGATCCAGTTCACCCCTGACCTGCTTCCATCGGACGTCACCGGCCTGTCGATCTTCAACCAGAAGACCGCCGAGTTCGAGTTCCGACCCGGGCCGATCATGGCGCAGGTCGTGCTCGCCGACGAGATCAACCGCGCGACCCCGAAGACGCAGAGCGCGCTCCTGGAGTGCATGGAGGAGCGGCAGGCCACCATCGACGGCGTGACGTATCCGATGCCGTCGCCGTTCCTCGTGATCGCCACCCAGAATCCGATCGAGTACGAGGGCACCTTCGCCCTGCCCGAGGCGCAGCTCGACCGCTTCATGCTCCGCCTGCGGCTGGGCTACCCGAAGCCGATGGAGGAGCTGGTCATCCTCGACGAGCAGAAGCGCCGCCACCCGCTCGGCGACGTGGACCAGGTCCTGGGCCTCGAGGAGCTGCGCGCGATGCAGGCAGGGATCAAGGAGGTGTACGTCGACCAGGCGGTCGCGGAGTACATCGTCCGGCTGGTGGGTGCCACTCGCGAGCACCCGGATGTCTACCTTGGCGCGTCGCCGCGCGGCTCTCTCAACCTGTATCGCTCCGGCCAGGCGTACGCCGCCCTCGCAGGACGCGATTACGTCATCCCGGACGACGTGAAGCAGCTCGCCGTCGCCGTGCTGGCGCACCGCCTCATCGTCAAGAGCCAGGCGTCGCTGCGCGAGGTCGACCCGGAGCAGATCGTGCGCGAGATCCTCGCGTCGGTGCCGGTCGCCTCGGCCGCGGCCGTCACCTCGGAGAGCCCGCAGACCCGGATCGGCTAGCGGCGGATCCAATGGGACTCATCAGCCGCAACCTGCGCGTCCTGTTCCTGGCGGTGGCGCTCGTCATCGCGGCCTTCAGCACCGGGATCAGCTTCCTCTTCTTCCTCCTCTACCTCTCTGCCGGGATCGGCATCGGCTCGTGGCTCTACGCGCGCCGCGGGCTGCGCGGCGTCCGCGCCGACTACCGGGTCCTGAATCCCCGGACGCACGTCGGCGAGGTGCTCCAGGCGATGTACCGCATCGAGAACCACGACGGCTGGCCGAAGCCGTGGATCGAGGCCTGGAATGAGTCCACGCTGCCGACGAGCCTGCCGGGACGTGTGGTCGGCATCTCGGCGCGCGGCACGCGCCAGTGGATGGCGAAGGTCACGCTCACCCGTCGCGGGAGCTACCGCCTCGGGCCGCTCCGGGTCCGCACCGGCGACCCGTTCGGCCTGTTCAGCAGCGAGATGAGTGTTGCGCAGGCGACGAGCGTGGTGGTCTTCCCGGAGGTCGTCCCCCTTCCGAACTGGCGCCTGCCACCCTCGCCGATCGACGGCACCACGCGCGTCAAGCGTCGCTACGAGGCCGCCACACCGCTCGTGGCCGGCGTCCGCCCATACACCCATGGCGACGCGATCAACCGCATCCACTGGCTCTCGAGCGCCCGCCACGGCGAGCTCCACGTGAAGGAGTTCGACCTCGAGCAGGCCGCCGACCTGTGGATCCTCCTCGACCTCGACCGCGCCGTGCATGCCGGTATCGGTACCGACGCGTCGGTCGAGACGGCGGTCACCATCGCCGCCTCGATCGCGCTGCGGACGCTGTCCGACAACCGATCGGTGGCAATGACGGCCTCCGCGCGCCGCCTCCAGCTGCACCAGCCCGATCGCGGCCCGAGGGTCGAGCAGAAGCTGCTCCATCTGCTCGCCAACGTCCAGGCCGACGGCACCAACCCCCTCGCGGAGGTCCTCAACGCGACGCTGCCGCGGCTGCGCCGCGGGACGACCCTGTGCATCGTGACCGGCTCGACGGACCGCGACTGGGTGCGCAGCCTCGCGACGCTGCGACGGCGCGGGGTGGCGGCGCTCGTGATCCTCCTCGATCGCGCGTCCTTCATCGGCATCGACCCGGACGATCGCGCCCGCGTCGAGCTGGCGGCGGTGCGACACGCGCTGGCTGAGTACGACGTCGAGCATCGGCTCGTGCGGCGAGGGGATGACGTCGCGGCGGCGATCGGCGGCCGGGGGCGCGCCCGTGCCTGACCTGAGGGATCGGCTGCTCTACCCGCGGGCCGGCTGGCTGAGCCTCGGGCTCATCGCTGTCATGGGGCTTGCCCTGACGTGGTCGATCCAGGGAGCGGCGTGGCTGCCGCGACTCGATTACCTCGCGCCGGTCGCCCTCTACGCAGTCCTCGTGGGGGCCGTCCTCGGGGTGCTGCCGGTGAGCGTCGTCATCACGCTCCCGGTGGGCGCCATCGTCGGCGGGCTCGTGGTGCTGTGGACGGTCGGCGGCGAGTACTTTCCGGCGCTCACGCAGTCCGGACGGATCTTCGCGCTGCGTGACGAGCTCGCGACCTGGATCCTCGTCTTCCTGCGCACGGGATACCCTGCCGAGCTGTCGCCGTACGCCCTCGGCCTCGGCGCACTCATGTGGGTCACGGCGTTCATGGCGGCGTACGCCGTCTATCGCCACAACCGGGTGCTCGATGCGATCGTGCTGCTCGGCGCGGCACTCATCGTGAACATGTCGGCCACCTATGCCGACCTCTTCGTCAACCTCCTCCTCTTCGTCGCCGCGGCGCTGCTCCTGTGGCTGCGAGCGTCGCTGGTGAATCGCCAGGAGGGCTGGCAGCGACGCCGGGTCAACGAGAACCTCGAGGTGCCCGCCGCCATCATGCGGTCGGGGATCATCTTCGCCGGGGCGAGCGTGCTGCTCGCCTGGATGCTCACCAGCGTGGCAGTGGCCGCCCCACTGACCCAGGCGTGGCGCGGCTTCGACCCGGTGTGGTCGGAGGTCAGGGATCGACTGGAGGGCGTCTTCAGCACCCTCACCAATCCGCAGTCGCGGATCACGGGCAACAGCTTCGGCTCGAGCTTCAGGATCACCGGCGAGTGGGTCAGCAACGACGAGGAGGCGCTTCTCGTTGCGGCCACCCAGCCGCTCTACATGCGAACCGTGACGTATGACCTGTACAACGGGCAGGGCTGGCAGCAGACCGAGGGGCCGGAGCGCCTCGTCGCGGCCGGGGACCCGCTGTTCGCGGTGCCGACCCCGGAGCGACCGACCGTCGCGGCAGCGGTGCGCGTCGAGACGATCTCCGTGGAGATGCGGCAGACCATTGCCCGTAACCTCTTCACCGCGGCGTCGCCCCTGGAGATCTACGCGCCTGCGATCGTGGAGGAGAGCGCGGGGCAGCCGGTGCTGGGGCAGATCTCGTCCGTCGGCGCGCTCGCCGCGGGAGAGGCGTACCAGCTCAGTGTTGCCATCTCCGAGGCGACCGAAGCCGAGCTCGAGAACGCCGGAACGGAGTATCCGGAGGCGGTCAGGGCGCTCTACCTCGACCAGTCAGGCATCTCGCAGCGGGTCCGAGACCTCGCGCTCGAAGTGACCGCCGGCGCGGAGAACCCCTACCAGATGGCCGATGCGCTGGCGGACTACCTGTCGAGCGATCCGAGCTTCACATACTCCACGACGCCCGGGACGCCGCCGGCCGGGGAGGACCTCGTGGAGTTCTTCCTCTTCGACGAGGAGAGGGGGCGCATCGGCTACTGCCAGCACTACGCGAGCGCCATGGCGATCATGGCCCGATCGCTCGGGCTCCCCGCGAGGGTCGCGGCGGGTTTCGCTCCCGGGGAGGACCTCGACGACGGCACCTACCTCGCGCGGGAGGCGAACGCGCACGCGTGGGTAGAGATCTACTTCCCCGGCTACGGGTGGGAGATCTTCGAGGCCACCAAGAGCATCGATCCGGGCTTCACGCGGCTGGCCGGCGATCCGGCCACCGCCGGGCGGCCGGTGTCCGGCGCCGATCCCTTCGCGCTGTTCGAGCTGGAGCCGGGCTTCGAGGGCCTCAGCAACCTGCCGTCCTTCCAGCCGGTGCCCGGAGCGATCGATCCCGCCGGCGGCGAGGAGGTGGTGGTCGAAGACGCGCGGCAGGGGAATGCGCTCGTCATCCTTGGGCTCGTCGCCGTCGGCGGCGTCCTCCTCCTGCTGCACCTCCGCCACACCCACCGCCGATGGCGGCTCCTCCCGGCCGGCGAGCGCGCCTGGCAGCAGCTCGCCGCCGCCGCCGGCCGAGCCGGCGTCGGCCCGCGGCCGTCCGAGACGATCTACGAGTACGCGGGCTGGCTCGAGGATCAGCTCCCGCGCCACACAGAGCCGATACGGACCGTGGCGGACGGAAAGGTGTGGCAGAGCTACTCCGGCCGGCAGATGACGATGCGCGCGGCGCAGCGCCTCGAAAAGGCGATGGCCCGCCTGCAAGTCCCGCTGCTGTGGCTCGGGGTGCGCCGCCGGTTCCGGAACCTCGTGCGCCGGCGACCCTGACTCAGAGGGCCAGCGGGCGCCCCTCCGCCTCGTCGACGTGCGTCTGCTCGCGGCCCAGCAGGTGCAGCGTGTCGTTCCATCTCTCCAGCCTCCAGCGGCGTCCGAAGCGCAGCGCGACGCTGATCGACGCGTTGTCGACGTCGAGCGCCCACGATGTCGTGGGCTTGAGGTCAAAGAGCAGGCGGGCGAGGACACGCAATGTCCCCCCGTGGCTGACCACGCAGACCGGCCACGCGCCAGGGCCGCTGGTGAGCTCGGTCAGCACCGAGCCCACGCGCGCGAGGGCCGATCGCGTGGACTCGCCGCCGGGCGGTGGCCGCCGGACCCCGCTCGAGCGACGCCAGGCCTCGTAGCGCCGCGCGTCGCTGACCGCCAGCTCCGCATAGAGACGCCCCTCCCAGGCTCCCTGGCCGATCTCCATGAGGCGTGGCTCGGGCTCGACGCTCACGCCGGCGCGCTCGGCGATGGGCGCCGCCGTCTCGAGCGCGCGACTCAGGCTGGAGGAGATGACCCGGGCGGGGCGCAGCTGCGGGTCGCCCATGAGCCGCGCGGCGACCATGGCGGCCTCGCGCCGGCCGTCGTCGCCGAGCGGCGGATCGAGGTGTCCCTGGAAGCGGCCCTCGCGGTTCCAGTCGGTGATGCCGTGACGGACGAGGATGAGCCGCTCGTCCCTCACGGGACGGCGACGAGCGCTGCCTCGAACGCCTGGTGCGCGGCCCGCCCGGCCGCATCGGCGTCGGTCGGGTGACCGAAGTCCGGCAGCGTCCGGCCCATGATCTGGAGCGCCTCGGCCAGCTCGCCGATGCCGACGTCGCCCATGTGCCCGAATCGCAGGATTCGCCCCGACCACTTTCCCTGGCCGCCGGCCACGACGAGGCCACGCCCGCGCATCGCGGCATTGAACGGGCCCCAGTCGAGACCGTCGGGCAGCCAGGCCGCGGTGACGGTCGCGGAGCGGTACGGCGGCGCGGCGACCAGGCGCAGGCCGAGCGCCTCGAATCCCGCGGCAACGCCCGCGGCGACGGCCGCATGGCGTGCCCACGTCCGCGTCGGGCCCTCCTCGCGCAGCCGCGCGACGCCGACCTGGAGCCCGTACAGCACGCTGATCGCCGGCGTCCACGGCGTCTGGCCCTGCTCCGCGAAGGCGCGCGCCTCGGCGAAGTCCCAGTAGAAGCGCGGCATGCGCGCCGTCTCGCCCGCGGCGCGCGCGCGTGGACCGACCGCGGCAATGGCGATCCCCGGCGAGGCCATCCACGCCTTCTGACTCGCGCTCACCACGAGATCCACGCCCCATGCGTCCATCTCGAACGGCATGGCGCCCAGGCCGCTGATGCCGTCGACCACCGCCAGCGGCTCGCCCGGGGCCGATCGGACCGCCGCGACGAGCTCCCGCAGCGGGTTGGCGACCCCGGTCGAGGTCTCGTTGTGCGTGAGCAGCACGGCCCGATACGGGGCCGCGCTCGCGAGGTGCGCTGAGAGGGCTGCCGGCTCGGCGGGGGTGCCCCACTCGAAGTCGAGGCGTTCGACGTCCGCACCGAAGACGGTCGCGATCTTCGCGAACCGGTCGCCGAAGGAGCCGATGCTCACCGCGAGGACGCGGTCGCCGGGGGAGAGGGTGTTGACGACGGCCGCCTCCATGGCGCCCGATCCGGAGCCGGTGAGCAGGAAGACCTCGCCGCCCGCGCCGATGAGCTCCGCGATCCCGGCCGACGTCTCCCGGACCAGCGCCTCGAACTCGGTTCCGCGGTGGTCGACCATCGGACGCGCCTGGGCCACCCGCACCTCCGCAGGGATCGGCGTCGGTCCGGGCGTCCTGAGGTTCTGCTCCATGGCGGCATGATAATCGGCGCATGCCCGCCCGCCGCCCGAAGCCGAACGTCTCCGAGCCCTTATTCGAGGAGGTGCCGGATCGCGGGGCGCCGCTCGCGGCGCGCATGCGACCGCGGACGCTCGACGAATTCGTCGGCCAGCCGAACCTCGTGGGGCCCCAGGGCGCGCTCACCCGCGTCGTCAAGCCCGGCCACATCCCGTCGATGGTGCTGTGGGGACCGCCCGGTTCGGGCAAGACGACGCTCGCGCGCCTCCTCGCGGAGCGGGCGGGCGGCAGCTGGCGCCAGCTCAGCGCCACCTCGAGCGGCGTGGCCGACATCCGCTCCCTCGTGGCGGAGGCGCGGGCGCTGCGCGAGGCCGGCGGCCGGACCGTGGCCTTCATCGACGAGCTGCACCGGTTCAACAAGGGCCAGCAGGACGCGCTGCTGCCGCACGTCGAGGACGGCACGATCGCCCTGATCGGCGCCACCACCGAGAACCCGTACTACGAGATCAACTCGCCGCTCCTCTCCCGCATGCGGGTCTACCGCCTCGAGCCGCTCGACGCGGACGCCCTCGGCACCATCGTCCAGCGCGCCCTCACTGACGACGAGCGCGGGTTGGGAGGATCGGTGCGGCTCGGCAAGGCGGGCATGGCGGCGCTCGTCGACCTCGCCGGCGGCGATGCCCGCCAGGCGCTCAATGTCCTCGAGTCCGCATCGGTCACGGCGAAGCCCCGCGCCGAGGTGGGAGCCGATGAGATCGCCGCGGCGGCGCAGCAACGGCTCCTTGCCTACGACCGAGTCGGCGACCAGCACTACGAGGCGGCCTCGGCCTTCATCAAGAGCATGCGCGGCAACGACCCGGACGCGGCGCTGTACTGGT
>JBDTWT010000050.1:0-9595 GCA_040006555.1 Chloroflexota bacterium | reverse complement strand
CCCAGACAGGCTCCAACGGCCCCTTCCACGACTGGGGTGAGGTGGCGCGCGACGCCTGGCTCTCCGCCGAGCACTACCGGCTGGCGGCCACCGCGCTGCCGGTGCCGGCCGGCTCGGGAGACCTTCGCGAGTCAAGCCTCTTCGACGGGCTGCCCTGAGGTGCTCCGGGCCGCGCTCTGATAGGCTCAGGAGGCCTCCACCAGCCCGTCAACAGGAGCTCCGAGCCCGCGCATGTCCGATCAGCTGACCAACGACAACATCCTCGCCGCGCTGGGCGGGGTCAAGGACCCCGAGATCGGGCGTGACCTCGTATCGCTCGGCATGGTCAAGAACGTGACGATCGATGGCAGCGTCGTCGATCTCACCGTGGAGCTCACCACGCCGGCCTGCCCCCTGAAGGCGACCATCGAGAGCGACATCACCGAGGCGCTCGCCGGCCTCGGCGCGAGCCTCGTGCGCGTCGACTGGGCGAGCAACGTGAAGCGCACCTTCGGCGGTCCGGCCGCGGACCTCATCCCGGGCGTCCGGAACACGATTGCGGTGGCCTCCGGCAAGGGGGGCGTCGGCAAGTCGACGGTGGCCGTGAACCTTGCCGTCAGCCTCGCGCGGGACGGCGCTCGGGTCGGGCTGCTGGACGCCGACATCACGGGGCCGAACGTCCCGCTGATGATGGGCACGCAGGGCGCGCACGTCACCGGCAACGGGGGGCGCCCGAACCCGGTGGTTGCCCACGGCGTGCAGATGATGAGCATCCAGTACTTCCTCCAGGCCGATGCGCCCGTCATCTGGCGCGGCCCGCTCATCCACTCCGCGATCGCGCAGTTCCTGCGCGACGTGGAGTGGGGCGAGCTCGACTACCTCGTCATCGACCTGCCGCCGGGCACCGGCGACGCGGCACTCTCGCTGAGCCAGCTCATCCCGCTCACCGGTGCGGTCATCGTCACCACGCCCCAGGAGGTGAGCCTGCTCGACGCGCGGAAGGCGATCGGCATGTTCACCAAGGTCAACGTACGTACGCTCGGCGTGATCGAGAACATGAGCGGCTTCATCTGCCCCGACTGTAAGAGCGAGCACGACATCTTCGGATCGGGCGGCGGCGCGAAGATCGCGCGCGAGCTCGAGCTCGAGGTGCTCGGCAGGATCCCGCTGGAGCCCGCCGTTCGGGCCGGTGGCGACGCCGGCGTGCCGATCACGTCCGCTCAGTACCCCGGTGGCGAGACGTCGGCGGCCGCCGCCGCGCTGCGCGAGGTCGCGCGCGTCGTGGCGGGCCGCGTGAGCGTGCTCGCAGCTCCGCTGGCGGGCGTGGGGACAGCCGTGGGAGCTCCGGCGGCCGCATCGGCGCAGTAGCCAGAAGTCCCATATCCGTGCACGAGCGGGTGATTGCCGGCTGAGCGAGCGTTCGCTCAAATTGACCGATGCGGATCGCCGTCATCGGTGACGTCCACGCCAACCTGCCCGCGCTCACCGCGGTCCTCGACGATGTCTCGCGCGCCGGAGCGGACGCCACGTTCTGCGTGGGTGACATCGTCGGCCGCGGCCCCCACCCGAACGAGGTCGTGGAGCTGGTTCGCCGGCTCGACATCCCCGGCGTCCAGGGCAACTGGGACGAGGCGGTGGCAATGGACCGCGACTCGACCGGCACCGCCTGGGAGAGCCTCGAGGGGGAAGCGTCCGGGGAGCTCTCGATGCGCTGGACCGCCGACACCCTGACCGATGAGCACAAGGCCTGGCTGCGCCAGGTCCCGGTCCACGGGCGCACCGTGATCGACGGGAGGTCGGTCGCCTTCTTCCACGGCTCGCTCGTCCGGCAGACCGAGTACCTGTGGTCGGACCGCCCGTCGCGCTTCTTCTCGCGCATCGCAAGCGAGGAGGGCGACGACGTCTTCTGCTTCGGTCACACCCACGAGGCGCATCACCGGGTGGTCGGCCAGGCCCACCTGGTCGCATGCGGGTCGGTCGGGTGTCCCGACCCCGGCACGGCCGCGGCAACCTACGCCCTCATCACGATCGACGAGGGGAACATCGCCGTCGGATTTCGGTCGGTCCCGTACGACCTCGCCTCGGTCCTGCGCGACATGACGGCGCTCGACCTGCCCCACGAGCTGCTGCTCGTTCCGCCCCCGAGGCACGCCCTCCCGCTCCACGCCTCACTGTCCGCCTGAGGCTCTGGCGGGCCGCGGGGCTACAAGGAGGGCGCGGCCCCCGACGACCGGGGCTGGCGTGCGCGGCGTTCCCGCTTCTCGCGGGAGAACGGCCGACCGATCGCCGCAGGCGCCCGCGAACGGCCCACGGCGCCGGCCAACACGATGATCGTTATTAGGTATGGCAGCGCACTGTAGAACTGGGTCGGGACCGATGCGAGGAAGTCACCCAACGCGCCCTCGGGCGGCCCGAAGCGCACAGCCCGCTGAATCCCCTCCGATGCGGTGAACAGGAGCGCCGCGCCGAACGCACCGAGCGGCGTCCAGCGGCCGAAGATGAGCGCCGCGAGCGCGATGAAGCCGCGACCGTTCGTCATTTCGCCCTGGAACGAGTTTCCGAACTCGATGGTGAGGTACGCGCCCGCCAGCCCGGCGAATACTCCCCCCAGGATGATGTTCCGGTAGCGCAGTCTGATCACATCGATGCCGACGGTTTCCGCGGCCTCCGGATGCTCGCCGATAGCTCGCGTGCGAAGTCCCCAGCGGGAGCGGAAGAGCAGGACCTGCAGGACGATGACGGCCGCGATCAGGGTCAGGCCGATCGGTCCCTGGGCGAAGAGCGCCTCGAACAGCCAGCCGATCAACGGCAGCTCCGTGAGCCAGGCCGGCGGTTCCAAGCGCGTGAACTGCCCCGCGGATGGTGGCGCGGAGCGGCTGATCAGCAGGTTCAGGTAGCCGGTGATGCCGACGGCGAAGATATTGATGATGGTCCCCGAGATGATCTGGTCGGCGCGCACGGTCACCGACAGCCACGCATGCGCCAGGCTGACCAGCATTGCGGCACCGATCGCGGCCGCAAGGCCGATGAGGAGTGCGGCTGACGCTCCTAGCGGCCCGGCGGGGCCATCCGGGATGAGCTGAGCAGTCAGCGAGGCCGTCCACCACGCCACGAACGCCGCCGTCAGCATCATGCCCTCGATCCCGATGTTGACGACGCCCGAGCGCTCGTTCATGAAGCCACAGAGAGCCCCGAGAGCGATCGGCGTGGCGGCCGCGAGGATCGTCGGCGCGATGATCGGCAGGACGTCGATCAGGTAGCCGACGAACTGGAAGACGAGGCCGATGACAGGGATGTCGTACAGCAGGTCGATCATCGGCGTTCTACTTCGCCGCCTGCTCGCCGTAGGAGCGCGTAATCGTCTGCATCTCCGCCACCTCGACGCCCGCTCCCCGCACGCGGAACACGTACCGGACGATGAGCTCGGCGGCCAGGAAGAACAGGATCACGGCCTGGAGGACGTTCACCATCTGCACCGGGATGCCCGCCTGGATCTGCATGAGCCCTGCACCGGCGCGCATGGCGCCGAAGAGAAGGCCGGCGAACAGGATGCCCACTGGGTGGGCTCGTCCCAGCAACGCGACGGCGATGGCATCGAAACCAACCGCGGTGGCGTACGCGGCTGGCATGTGCCCCACCTGTCCGAGGATCTCCGTCGCCCCGGCGAGCCCGGCAAGAAGGCCGGCGACCGACATGGTCAGCATGATGAGCACCCGTGGCCTCATCCCCGCGTAGCGGGCCGCGTCGGGGTTGGCGCCCACAGTCCTGATCTCGAAGCCGAGGGTGCTTCGGAAGAGGAGCCATGCGATGACCGGCACGGCGATGGCTGCGAACAGGATGCCGATATGCCCCTCGCGTCCCGCGATGACGGGAAGCGTTGCCGTGGTGATCGTCTCTGTGCGGGCGAACGTCGCGGTTTCGCCGCGGAGCGGCCCGGAGGCGACGTACGCGACGACCTGGATCGCCACGTAGTTGAGCATGATGGTGGTGACCACCTCGTGGGCGCCGGTGTATGCCTTCAGGAAGCCGGGCACGAAGCCATAGGCCATGCCGGCGACCATGCCGGCCGCCACCGAGATCGGGATGGCCGCGATCGGGGGAAGTCCGGCCGTTGCGATTCCCATCGCCGCTGCCGCGAGACCGCCCATGAGGAACTGACCCTGCGCCCCGATGTTGAAGAGGCCGGCCTTGAAACCGACCCCGACCGCCAGTCCCGCAAGCACGAGTGGCGTTGCCTGGACCAGGGTGCTCACGATGGCGTTGAACGAGCCCACGGAGCCGGCCACCAGCGCTCCGTAGGCCGTGAGTGGCAGCATCGGATTCACGCTGCCGCGCACCAGCGGGCTGGACGCGATCATGATCGCCGCGCCCACGAGAAGCGCCAGGAAGATGGCGCCCGCGGGCAGCAGGAGGATCCGGAGAGCGCGCCGCAGAGGCGGCAGGCGACGCCTTCGCTCCGGCACCGACGCCTGCGGCGGATGCTCGCGCTGGAGGGTCTCGGTGGTGAGAGGCCCCTCGCTCACGAGGCGGCCTCGGTCGCGCGGCCCCCGGTGGCCATGAGGAGTCCAACCTCCTCGCGATTCGTCTTCCGGGCGTCGAGAACCTGGACGATCCGGCCGCGGAACATCACCCCGATGCGGTCCGAGAGCTCGAGCACCTCGTCGAGCTCGGCAGAAACGAGCAGGATCGCAACGCCGGAGTCGCGTTTCGCGATGACCTGCCGATGGATGAACTCGATGCTGCCGACGTCGAGCCCGCGTGTCGGCTGATCCAGCACGAGCAGCCGAAGCTCGCCGTCGAACTCGCGGGCAACGACGACCTTTTGCTGGTTCCCGCCCGAGAGGGTCCCCGCGAAGGCGGCCGACGAGTGCGTGCGAACGTCGTACTGCGTAATCAGCGTGTCCGCGTACGACCTGATCGCGTCGTCGTCGCGAACCATCCCGCGCGCAAACGGGGCGTGGTAGTAGTCGTTGAGGCAGAGGTTGTCCGTCAAGGGAAAGCTGAGGACGATCCCGTAACGGTGTCGATCGGCCGGGACGAAGCCCACGCCGAGCTGATGCAGGCGGCGAGGACTTGCCCCCGTGACCGCACGACCACCGAGGTTGACCTTCCCGCTGCTGACGGACCGCAGGCCGAGCAGAGCCTCGACGAGCTCATCCTGCCCGTTGCCGGCCACGCCCGCAATGCCGAAGATCTCGCCGACTCGCACCTCGAGGCTGACGTCGTGAACGACTCCGCGGCCGCGGTCGTCCTGGACGTGGAGGCCGGTGACGGTGAGCATCGGCTCGCCGGGGTGGCTTTCGCCGCGATCCACGGTGAGCTGCACCTCGCGGCCCACCATGAGCTCGGCGAGATCATCCTCGTCCGTCTCTGATGGACGGCGCGACCCAACCACCCGTCCGCGCCGGATGACCGTGATCCGGTCGGCGACCTCGAGCACTTCGTAGAGCTTGTGGCTGATGAAGATGATTGCGTAGCCCTCCGAGCGCAGGCGTCGGAGGACATCGAAGATCTCCCGCGTCTCCTGCGGGGTGAGGCTGGCAGTCGGCTCGTCGAGCACCAGGACCCGGGCCTTGCGGTAGAGCGCCTTGAGGATCTCGATGCGCTGCTGCCAGCCGACCGAGAGCGAGCCCACGGCCGAGTCCGGGTTGACCTCCCAGCCGAAGGAGGCCCCTAGCTCGCGAATGCGTCGTGCGGCGGCTCGCCTGTCCAGGAGCACCAGGTTCGCCATCGGCTCATCGCCGAGCAGGATGTTCTCCGCGACGCTGAGGCTCGGCACGAGCATGAAGTGCTGGTGGACCATGCTGATCCCACGCCGGATCGCGTCATTCGGGCCGTCGATGTCGACCGGCGTCCCGTCGAGCAGGATCTCCCCGGCGTCCGGTGCGGCGAGGCCGTAGAGGATATTCATGAGCGTGGACTTGCCAGCGCCGTTCTCGCCGAGCAGCGCATGGATCTCGCCGGACCGGACGGTCAGGTCGATGTCGTCGTTTGCGACGACTCCTGGATATCGCTTCGTGATCCCGCGCATCTCGAGGACCGCGGCCGGGTTCCGACCGTCCGCGGTCACGAGGGGCTCGGTCGATGTGGTCACTGGATCAGCGATCAGCGGTCGAATAGCAATCGAGCGGGCCGATCATGTCGATCGGCCCGCTCGCGTATCGGTCAGCTCAACGTCCGTCGGTCAGTTGCCAGGATCCGTCTCGCCCGCATAGCACAGGCCCGACGGCTCGCAGGGATCGAGGTCACCGGACGCCATCGCCTCGAACGCATCGTCGATGAGACCCTGGGTCTCCGCGTCGATGAGGTCCTCGAACTGGTAGAAGGGCGCCAGGCCGATGCCCTCGTTGTCTGCCCCGTAGAACACGTTGCTGCTCCGTGGCGATCCCTCGCCGACGGCGACGATCCCCTCCGAGACAGCCTTGGTGAGCTTCTTCTCGGCGCTGGTGACGATGCACTCCGCGCTGTCGGGAGTGGAGACCCACTGGTCCACGTCCACGCCGATGCCGTAGATCGCCGCTTCCTCGACGGACTGCAGCAGCCCGTTGCCGGTCTTGCCGGCGACCTGGAACAGGACGTCGACGTTCTCGTTCTGCTGGAGGAACTGATCACCGAAAGTCTTGCCGCCCGCCGGGTCGTTGAACGCAGCGGAGAGGTCATCGCTGATGTACTTCAGGTAGACCGTCACGTCGGGATTGACGCTCATCGCGCCGTTCTCGAAGCCCCGCATGTAGTTGACCACGGGCGGGATGGTTCCTGATCCGCCGATCGCCGCGATCTCGCCCGACTCGCTGATGCTGGCCGCCACAATGCCGGCCAGGTAGCCCGCCTGCGCCTCGTTGAAGATGACGCTCTCGTAGTTTGCGAGAGGTGCGGTGTCCGGGTCGAAGTTGTCGGAGTTGGTCTGGAACTGGTCGACGCCGATGAAGTGCACGTCCGGATTGGCGTTGGCCGCTGCGAGCGTCGCTTCTCCAAGCGCGAAGCCGACGGTCACGATGACGTCATAGGCCTCGTCGACGAAGGACTGGATGTTTCCCTCGTACTCGCTCGACTCGGTGGTGATGATGCTCTGCGGCTCAGGCGCCCCGATGATCTCCGCGCCGAGGAGCGCACCTTCCCAGCTGTATTGGTTGAAGTTTCGGTCGTCGAGGGTGCCGACATCGGTCACGACGCCGATCTTGAGGTCGCTGCTGCCAGCCTCCGCGGTGTCAGGCGCCGGCGTCTCCGGGGCACTGGCATCGCCGATCGGGCGGCAGAATCCTTCGGCCGCGGCGCTCTCTGACGGCGCCTCGCTCATCGGTGCTTCCGACGCCGGCTCGCTCGCCGCGCCCGACGGACTCGCTCCGCCACCGGTGCATGCCCCCAGGATGAGCATCAGGACGGCCCCAACGGCCAGCAGGGGGCTGTGGTGCTTCCGCATTCGTTTCCTCCACACCGCTCGGGGTGCGCTCTCAGCCGCGAGAAACGCGGCGCCACCGATGCGCTCGGGCCACGGGCACCAAGGCGCAGAATCTGCGGCATCATACTTCGTCGCCGGGCGCGGGCCAATAGGGGGAGGTCGTTGAACCCTGCCGCGGCGGGCCGCCGTCCGCGACCTATGATCGGTCGGCATGGTCGGCCTGCCGAACGAGGTTCGCCTCGTCATCTTCGATCTGGACGGCGTCGTCTACCGCGGCGTCGAGCCGATTCCCGGGGCTGCCGACCTCGTCGAGTGGCTCCACGCCGAGCGTGTGCTCGTGCGCTTCGCGACGAACAACTCCATGGTTGCGCGCTCGGGATACGTGGAGCGCCTGGCGGCCATGGGCATCCCGACCGCCGTCGAGGAGATCGTCACCTCGACGTCCGCGACGGTGGCGCATCTCGCGCGCCACGCCCCAGAGGTCCGATCGGTGCTGGCGATCGGCGCCGACGGCATGCACGAGGAGCTGAAGGCCGCAGGCCTCGACGTCGTCATGGCGGACGCGGCCGCGTCGCTGGCGTACCTCGGCGAGCCGCTCGAGCGCTCCTTCGATGCGGTCATCGTCGGCCTCGATCCCGATCTCGACTACCGGCGCCTCGCGGTTGCGATGACCGCGGTGGCGTCCGGCGCGAGGCTCGTCGCCACCAACGCCGACGCGCGGTACCCGACGCCGCTCGGGTTCCTGCCGGGAGCAGGGTCGATCGTCGCTGCCCTCTCCGTCGCGACCGGCGTGACGCCGCAGGTCATCGGCAAGCCCGCGCCGGCAATGTTCGAGGCGATCTTCGAGTCGACCGGTGTCCCGCCGGCGCACGCGGTGGTGGTGGGGGACAACCCGGCGGCCGACGTCGTCGGTGCGCACCGCGCCGGGTGCGCGGCGATCCTCGTGCTGACCGGGGTGGCCACCGTGGCCGCCGCCGGTGCTCTGGAGGGAGAGGCCCGTCCCGAAGCCGTGGCAGACGACCCAGCCGGCGTCCGCCGCCTCCTGGAGGGCCGCCTCAGACGGTGACCCGCGCTGCCAGCCATCCCTTCCAGGCGCGCGACGCGGCGGCGGCGATCGGCCGGATCACGGACGCCGGAGCGAAGGCGCGCCGGAAGGCGTTGACGGCGATCGCGGCGAGCTCATCGTCGGTCAGCTCGAGCGCTTCGGCCGTCCGGGCGAGCTCCTGTGACAACGTGGTGGCGGAAACCGTCCGATCGTCGGTCGAGATGGTGACGCTCACCCCCGCCCGGTGCAGCCTGGCGAGGGGATGGGCGGCAAGCGAGGGCACGATGCCGGTCTGGACGTTCGAGGTCGGGCAGAGGTCGAGCGTGACGTCATGCGCGCGCAGCAGCGCGATGATCGATTCGTCGTCGGCCGCCGTCACGCCGTGCGCGATGCGCGTCACCCCGAAGTCGAGGACCTCGGCGATGCGCTGCGGCCCCGGCACCTCGCCGGCGTGCGCCGTGATGCCGAGCCCGGCCGCTCGTGCCGCATCGAATGCGGCCGCGTGGGGCGGGGCGGGCCACTGGGCCTCCGGACCCGCCAGGTCGAAGCCGACGACCGGCCACCCGAACTCCGCGGCGCTCTGGGCGAGCTGGACGTTGGCGGAGGGCGGGTGGGAGCGCATGGCGGTCACGATGAGCGCGACCACCGGAGCGTGGAGCGCGGGAGTCGTCGAGGCGCGCGCAACCCCCGAGGCGACCGCGGAGATGACCGACGCGACGGAGAGGCCGCGCTCGAGGTGGAGCCGCGGCGCCCAGCGCACCTCGGCGTATCGCACGCCGTCGAGCCGCATGTCCTCGACGAGCTCCGCCGCGGCACGCTCGAGTGACTCCGCCGTCTGGAGCAGCGCGAGCGGGAGGTCGAAGTATCCGAGCAGCTCCGCCTGGTCGCGGCACCGCTTGGGGCCGACCATTCGCGCGCGCGCCTCATCGAGGGTGAGGGGCATTCCGATGGCGGCGGCCAGCTCGACGGCGGTCTCGGGTCGCAGCGCGCCGTCGAGGTGCTGGTGGAGCTCGGCCTTTGGCAGCGGCTGCAGCTCGTCGACAAGGGCCATCGGCGAATGATAGGCACGCGCGGCCTCGCCTCAGCTGCCGGAAGCGTGCTGGTTCTCACCGGGCTTCTGGGCGGTGGCGGTGCGGACCCGTCCGCCGCGCGGCTGGCCGACGTGCTGGTTC